>NZ_JBHWZY010000213.1:0-9090 GCF_042727815.1 Nocardia sp. NPDC060220 | reverse complement strand
GTATTGGGGCGGCCGACGAAACAGACGAAGCCGGAACGGAATTCCTTGCCGGAGTCAGCCACCGTGCACCTCGCTCAGCACGGCGCCGGTGCGGTCGGTGCGGATCACCGAAGCCGACGGCGAGACCTCGCGCACGGCGTCGATACCCGCGTCCTCGGCGTCACCCCCGACGACGACCGCCGCCTCGAACCCCTCGGCGCCGCTCGAGATCGCGGCGGCCACGGCGGCCTGCAACGCGGTCAGGCGCAGCGCGGTCAGCCCGACCTCGCCCGCGGCGTAGGTGCGGCCATCGGTATCGCGCACCGCGGCGCCGCTCGCACCCCCGGTGCGGCCCAGCGCGCCACGCGCCAGTACCAGCAGTTTGTTGTCCTCTGCGTTCAGTTCACTCATGGTGCTCTCCGTTGTCGTCGGGCACGCGCACCGTGTCGGTGTCGGCGGTTGCCTCGTCGGTCGTGCCCTTGCGGGGCTTGTCGGTCTTCTTCTCCGCCTTGTCGGCCTTGTCCGCGGCCCGGCGCACCAGCACGGTGTTGACTCGCATGCGCCCGCGCGCGTCGGCGCCACCCTCGCCGCGCAGCACCAGCCCGTAGACGGTCACCTTGGAGCCGGGCAGCGGAACGCGGCCCAGCTCGTGAGCGAGCAGCCCGCCCACCGTGTCCACGTCGTCGTCCTCGATGTCGAGGCCGTACAGCTCCCCCAGGTCTTCCACCGACAGCCGCGACGAGACGCGGTAGCGCCCGTCGCCGAGGTCCTCCACGGGCGGGGTTTCGTCGGTGTCGTATTCGTCGGCGATCTCACCGACGATCTCCTCGAGCACGTCCTCGATGGTCACCAGGCCCGCGATACCGCCGTACTCGTCGACCAGCAGCGCCATGTGATTGCGGCGGCGCTGCATCTCGTCGAGCAGTTCGTCGAGCGGCTTGGAATCGGGGACGAAGTTCGCGGGCCGCATGACATCGCCCACCGACACCTTGCGGGCGCGATCGGCGTAGGGCACAAGGTCTTTCAGGTAGACCACGCCGCGGATGTCGTCGACGTTCTCTCCGATCACCGGAATCCGGGAATGACCCGATCGCACCGCCAGTGACATCGCCTGGGCGGCGGTCTTGTCGTCCTCGATCCACACCATCTCGGTGCGCGGCACCATCACCGCGCGAGCCGGAGTGTCGCCGAGCTCGAAGACCGACTGGATCATCCGGCGTTCATCGTCGGCCACCACGCCGCGCTCGCGGGCCATGTCGACCACCTCGCGCAGCTCGATCTCGGAAGCGAAGGGGCCGTTGCGAAATCCCTTACCGGGGGTGATCGCGTTGCCGAGCAGAATCAGCAGGCGGCTGACCGGGCTGAGCACCGCGCCGATGATCTGCAGCGGCACGGCGGCGGCCAACGCGATCGAGTAGGCGTGCTGACGGCCGAGGGTACGCGGACCGACGCCGATCACGACGTAGGAGACAACAACCATCAGCGCGGCGGTGACCAGCAGCGCCGTGCTCTCGTTCCACAGGTCGAGCGTCGCCGCCGCCAGCAGCACCGTGGCAGTGATCTCGCACAGGATACGCAGCAGGACAACGAGATTCACATAGCGCGGACGGTCGTCGACGATCTTGCGCAGTCGCGCGGCGCCGGGGCGCTCCTCGCGGACCATATCGTCGAGCCTGGCCCGTGACACCGTGTTCAGTGCCGAGTCCACGCCCGCGAACACCCCGCCGATACCGATCAACACGATTGCCAGCGGGATCAGGGTCAGTGCTGTCACGCGGGGCCTTCACCGGGTGCGGTGAAACCTGCCTTGCCGAGTAGACGGTCGTCACGCTCGGCCAGCTCGGCGCGGCGCTGCTCCTCGCGCAAGCTCACGTACCACTCCTCGAGCAGCTGGGCCTGCAGCGCGAACATCTCCTTCTCCTCCTCCGGCTCGGCATGGTCGTAGCCGAGCAGGTGGAGCACGCCGTGCACGGTGAGCAGGGCCAGCTCGTGATCGAGCGAATGGTCTGCCTTCTGCGCCTGACCCATCGCGAACTCCGGGCACAGCACGATGTCACCGAGCATCGACGGGCCGGGCTCCGGGCTGTCGGGACGACCGCCGGGCTCGAGTTCGTCCATCGGGAACGACATCACGTCGGTGGGGCCTGGCAGGTCCATCCAGCGCACGTGCAGGTCGGCCATGGTGTCGAGATCGACGAGCACCATCGACAGTTCGGCGGCAGGATGGACGTCCATCCGGCCGATCACGAAACGCGCGACGCTGACCAGGTCTTCTTCGGGAACGTCCATGCCCGATTCGTTGGCGATCTCGATGCTCACCTGTTCAGGGTACGGTGCTGGCCCAACGCCGCCGGGAGCGGCATCGGGCCAGCGTGGCGCACCTCAGCGCCGGTCGCTGCGACCCGCGGCCCTGCGCTGGGCGCGATTGCCCGGGTAGTGCGGGCCCGGCACCGCGCGGGTCTCGGATTCGAAGCGGTCATAGGCGTCGACGATGTCGGAGACCAGCCGGTGACGGACCACGTCGGCGCTGGTGAGCTCCGAGAAGTGGATGTCGTCGATATCGGTGAGGATCTCCGCGGCCGCACGCAGGCCCGAACGCTGACCGTTGGGCAGGTCGACCTGCGAGATGTCGCCGGTGACCACCATCCGCGAACCGAAGCCGAGGCGGGTGAGGAACATCTTCATCTGCTCGGCCGTGGTGTTCTGCGCCTCGTCGAGAATGATGAACGAATCGTTGAGGCTGCGACCACGCATGTACGCCAGCGGCGCGACCTCGATGACACCGGAGGCCATCAGCTTCGGAATGGCTTCGGGGTCCATCATGTCGTGCAGGGCGTCGTAGAGCGGGCGCAGGTACGGGTCGATCTTGTCGTTGAGGGTGCCGGGCAGGAAGCCGAGCCGTTCACCCGCCTCGACCGCGGGCCTGGTCAGGATGATGCGGGTGACCTGCTTGGACTGCAGGGCCTGCACCGCCTTGGCCATGGCCAGGTAGGTCTTACCGGTGCCCGCGGGGCCGATGCCGAACACGATCGTGTTGTCATCGATCGCGTCGACATAGCGCTTCTGGTTCAGCGTCTTGGGGCGGATGATCTTGCCGCGCCGCGACAGGATATCCAGGCTCAGCACCTCGGCGGGCGATTCGGACACGCCCTCGTCGGTAAGCATCGAGATGGTGTGGCGAACCGCCTCGGGCGTGATCACCCGGTTGCGGCCGGTCAGCGCCACGAGCTGCTCGATGACCCGCTCGGCCAGCGCCACATCGCCTGCCTTACCGGTGATGGTGACGGTGTTGCCGCGGACATGGATGTCGGCCGGGAGGAGTTTCTCCAGCTGCCGCAGGTTCTGGTCGGCCGAGCCGAGGAAACCGAAAACCGACTCCGGGGCGAGCTCGATGCTGGAACGCACGGTCCGCGCGGCGGGACCAGCATTGTTACCGCCTGCGCCGATGTCTGATACGGGGTTGGTGGGGTTGCCGATCTCGCCTGAGTTCTTCAAAAGTGGCTACAGCCTGCTTCCGGTTTCGACCTGGTGTTCGATGAGATCAGTTTACCGCCGAGCACTGACACCGCACAGTGGATAAAAATGCGCCCGTGCTATGCCGTTCGCGTCCCTGTGAAATACCCGGTTCCGGACGGTCCACTCCTGCCTCACCAGCGCGAGGTCAACGCCCCCAGCGCGCCGAGCGCGACGGCCGCCGCGGTGGAGGTGCGCAGCACGGTCGGGCCGAGGAGCACGATGTCGGCTCCCGCCTCCGCGAGCGCGGCCAGCTCGGCGTCGTCGAGGCCGCCTTCGGGGCCGACGATCAGCACCACTTCGCTCGCCTGGGCCAACGGCAGTTCGGTGAATCTACCCGCGCCGGATTCGTGCAGGGCAGCGACGATCGCGCCGTCCGCCTTGGCTTTTCGCACCAGTTCCACCAGGTCGCGGGTGCGGTGCAGGGCGGCGATCTCGGGAATGTAGGCGCGACGGGATTGGCGGGCCGCAGACTTCGCCGCCGCACGCCACTTCTCGATGCCCTTGGCGGCCTTGGCTTCCCAGTTCGCGACGCAGCGCGCGGCCTGCCACGGGACGATCAGGTCCGCGCCGGCCTCGGTCATCAATTCCACGGCCAGCTCGGAGCGATCCGACTTGGGCAGCGCCTGCACCACGGTCACCGCCGGAGTGGGCGGCGCGGCGATCCGACGGTCACGGACCGCCAGTTCGAGCCGGTCCTTCTGGGCCGCAACGACTTCCGAGTCGGCCAGCACACCGTGCCCATCGGACAGGGTGATCGGTTCGCCGACCTTGATCCGGCGCACGGTCGCGGCATGGCGGCCTTCGGGGCCGTCCAGCACCGCGACAGCGCCCGGCTCGGGGACCTCGTCGAGGTAGAAGACCGTTGCGGCCACGGGCTCAGCGCCCGCTGAACGACGCGCGCAGCCGGGCGAACAGACCGCTGTTGTGCTCGGACTGGGTCGACATCACCTCGGCGCGATCCTTGTCCCGCATGCCCTTGAACTTGCGCAACAGATCGGTCTGCCTGCCGTCGAGCTTGTTCGGCACGACGATGTCGAGGTGGGCGAGCAGGTCGCCGCGCGCACCCGAACGCAGGCGCGGCATGCCGTGCGCCCGCAGCTGGATGACCTCGCCGGGCTGGGTGCCCGCCGCGATGGTGAGTTCGGTGGGGCCGTCGAGGATGGTGTCGACGACCACAGTGGTCCCGAGGATCGCGTCGACCATCGGCACTCGGACGGTGCAGTGCAGGTCGTCGCCGTCGCGCACGAAGGTGTCGTGCGGCTGCTCGACCACCTCGACGTAGAGGTCACCGGCATGGCCGCCGCCGGGGCCCACCTCGCCCTGCGCCGCGAGGCGAACCCGCATGCCGCTGGCGACACCGGCCGGGATGGGCGCGGCGATCTCGCGACGGGCGCGCACGCGGCCGTCGCCACCGCACTTGTTGCAGGGGTCGGGGATGGTCTCGCCCGCGCCACGGCAGGTGGGGCAGGGCCGCGAGGTGAGCACCTGGCCGAGGAACGAGCGCTGCACCGACTGCACCTCGCCCGCGCCGTCGCAGGTCTCACAGCGCACCGGCTTGGAGTTGCCGTTGGTGCCAGAGCCCACGCAGACATCGCAGAGGATCGCGGTGTCGACGGTCAGATGCTTGGTGACGCCGACCGCGCATTCGGCCAGGCTCAGCCGAGTGCGGATCAGCGAGTCGGCGCCGGGCTGCACGCGGCCGCGCGGCTTGCGCTGACCACCGCCCTGGCCGCTCATCCCGCCGAAGAACGCCTCGAAGACGTCGCCGAGGCCGCCGAAGCCCGCACCGTTGAATCCTGCTCCGCCGCCGCCGTTTTCGAGCGGGTCACCGCCGAGGTCGACGATCCGGCGCTTCTCGGGGTCGGTCAGCACCTCGTAGGCGGTGGAGACGTCCTTGAAGCGGGCCTGCGCGCCCTCGTCCGGGTTCACATCGGGGTGCAGTTCGCGGGCCAGCTTGCGGTAAGCGCGCTTGAGCTCCTGGTCGGTGGCGTTCTTGCCGACGCCGAGCAGTCCGTAGTAATCCCGTGCCACGTGAGTTCTCTAGTCCTTGGTCGGTGTGGGCCGGCCGAGCGCCGGGCGCATCCTTTAGTCGAATCCACTCAACTTTACCGGCCGAAGTATCGACCTTAACAGTCCGGTTGTCGTGGATCCCGAGCTGGCTTCACCTTTCGGCGAGCACCTCGCCGATGTAGCGGGCGACCGTCGCGACGGATGCCATGGTGCCGGGGTAGTCCATGCGGGTCGGGCCGAGCACACCCATACCGCCGAGCACAGCGCCCGCCGCACCGTAACCGGTGGAGACGACGGAGGTGCCGCGCATCTGCTCGACCTGGGTCTCCTCGCCGATCTGCACCATCACCTGGCCCGGCTGCTGGGCGGCGGCGAGCAATTTGAGCACGATGACCTGTTCTTCCAGGGCTTCCAGCACGGTGCGCAGGGAGCCGGGGAAGCCGAAATCGGCGACATTGCGGGTGAGATTGGCCGTGCCGCCGAGGACCAGGCGTTCTTCGGGGTGCTCGACCAGCGTCTCCACCAGGACGGTCGAGACCCGGACCAGCACGTCGCGGATCTTGGCCGGTGCGCGTTCGGGCACACCGGCTACCGACGCACTCGCCACCGACAGCAGCTTGCCGTCCATAGCCCCGCCGAGCAGGCCACGCACGGCGGCCAGGTCCTCGTCGGAGATCACCGCGCCCAGGTCGACGATGCGCTGGTCGACGCGGCCGGTGTCGGTGATCACCACGAGTAACAGCCGGGCCGGGTTGAGCGCGACGACCTCGATGTGGCGCACGATCGAGGCCGAGACGGTGGGGTACTGCACCACAGCGACCTGGCGGGTGAGCTGGGCCAGCAGGCGCACGCCGCGGCGCAGAACGTCGTCGAGGTCGACCCCGGATTCGAGGAATTCCATGATCGCCCGGCGTTCGGCGCCCGAAAGCGGTTTCACCTCGGCGATCCGGTCGACGAACTCGCGATAGCCCTTGTCGGTGGGGATGCGGCCCGAGCTCGTGTGCGGCTGCGTGATGTAGCCCTCGGCCTCCAGCACCGCCATGTCATTGCGGATGGTGGCGCTGGAAACGCCGAGGTGATGCCGTTCCACGAGGGACTTGGAGCCGATCGGTTCCTTGGTGGCGACGTAGTCCGCGACGATCGCTCGCAGGACCTCGAAACGTCGATCCTCGGTACTCGACGCCATCGACCCCACCTTCCTCGCTCGTGCCTGGTACGTCACGCCTACCCGTGCTGCGTTCGCACAGGGTCGCACGCCGACGCTCGCAGCGTCTTGTTGTCCAGTCTAATTGTCTTGTTGCCGATCCCTGGATCGCACGGCGGTCCGGCATCGAACCGTCATGCGGGGATATCCGGCGTCGGGGGCGGTGTTCGGCTTGTCGGCTCGGTCGAGCCCCACGCCAGGGTTATCCACAGACCCGAGTTATCCACAGTTGTGGTTTCGCGGGTTGCCGGGCTCGGGCAGCGGGCGTAGATTTCGGACTGAATCAGGGGCCTACCAGCTGTTTTCAGCTGACTACAGAGTGCACGGGGAGGGAACTGTGGTGTATCCGGGTGGGGTCGGCGAAGCGGGGCAAGTCGGTTCGAGCGCGGTCGCGGTGCGGCCGGCGGAGTTCGCCCGGATCGACGGTGCGTGTGTGGAATTTCTCCGCGCGATCGCGCGGATACGGGCACTTGCCGTGGAAATCGGCGATCAGGAGCGCTGGGGGCTCGGCGAGGGAGAAGCGCGGTTGGTATCCGGTCGCACATTGGTCGCGCGATTGCGTTCCCTCGCGGCGGCGAACGAGAACAGCGTCACTGCCGTATTGGACGCGCATTCACAGATCGTGGCCGATATTCGGCAATCTTTCCGGGCTGCGCGCGATCTGATGGTGGTTGCTGACGAAGCGTGGGCTGATCGACTTCGGATGCCGGAACCCTCTGCGGGACAACATATTTCTTCGGTGTCAGCGTGACAGGCCCCGAGCCGAGCGGTATTCGCGGCGAGAACACATATCCGGACTATTCGAGCGACGTCACGAAATCGGGTGTTCCCGGCGGCGGGGAGAACACGCATTGTTGGCGACATCGGGAGATCGTCGCGGCATTCGGGGCACTCGAGGTGACCGACGCGTTGGCGCAAGCGGACAGGTTCGAGCAGATCGCGCGGTGGTGGGACGAGGGTCTACGCGCATTCCGGCACGCAGTGGATGGGTCGCTGGCGTCGGCTTGGTCGGGCGTGGGTGCCGCCGCGGCCGGATCCGCGGTCGACGACTATGTCGCCCAAGCGCACGATCTGACTGTCGCGCTGGAGGATTTGCCGGGCGTGGTTCGAGCGGCTGCCGAGGCGATCGTGGCGACCAAGTACGCGGTCGGGTCACCCGTTGCCGAGGAGATCGGCGCCGCGGCATGGTCGGCGAGTGGGGCGGTACACACCATGGGCTCAGCATCGGCGCACGGTGCGGCTTCGGCCGCGGAGGAGGATGCGCGGACGGCGATGCGGCAGCGATACGTGTTGCCGATCGCGGAGTTGGTCGCTCGCATTCCGGTGCTGCCCATGCCACTTCGGTCGTTCGACTCCGGCGAGCTGAGCGATCGGCAATTACTGATCGGCACCGTGGGGCAATCGCGAGGCGAGCGGCGCAAGGTGTCGCCGGTCGAGGTTTCCGCAGATGGCGGGCAGAACTTGTCCGTCGCGTCCGGGGAGAGTTCGGCCCAGCAGGTGGCGGTCGGAGACTCGGAGCAGGTGAGGAGTGCTGATCGCGGCACGGGAGTGCTGGTCGACGGTCACGAACTGGTCGACGGCAGATCGGTGGAATCCGATGACCGATCGGCACGCCCAGGCAACGCTACGACGGTGACCTCGGCGTCGTCGGGTGTCACTGGCGCGGCACCGCCGAGCGGTGCGGCTACGTTGACGGCACCTGTCGGCGCAGGGTTGCTCACAGCGCCCGCGGGGACTTCCGCGGCGGCTGTCGACCCCGGGGTGGTTTCGGCGGGCCGTGTTCCCGCTGCAGGCTCAGCGGCTGGGCGTATGGGTCCGAGCGTCAGCACGAGCGGAGGCGATGACCGGACATGGGGTAGGGCACCGCGGTATCGACCGCCCGGCCAGCACGATGTGTCTAGGCCGGGTATCGGGCACAGCGTTCCCGGATCGACAGGCCCGGCTATCGGCGTCAACCCTCCGTCGGGGCACGCCACATCCAGGTCGGTCGATCGCTACTTCCATTGCGGAGGAGGACCGCCGACGGCGCCCGCGCCGGGCGTCGACGCCGTGCGCGGACTGCCGGAGTACTTGATCACGCTCGCGAACACCGCGGAACTACTCGGTGCGCCACGACCGGCGATAGCCGGTGGGGTGATCGGTGGTGGCGATGACTTCTCGCCGGTCGAGCAACGCTCAACGGCGACTCGGGGCTGACGGCGATGTCAGCGCGTCGGCGAAGGCGTCGGCAGTGGCCGCCCGATTCGGGCGGCCGGTGCCGGATCAGACTCGGGCAGCAGCGCCGCAGCGAGCGGCGGAGTCGGGGGCGCCGACCTGCTTGCCCGCGAGGGCGTCGAGACCCAACATCGCCAGCAGCGACGTGCAATCTTCGGCGTCGTTCG
>NZ_JBHWZY010000212.1:0-9113 GCF_042727815.1 Nocardia sp. NPDC060220 | reverse complement strand
GCGACGTTCGCCTCGAGTTCGCGATAGAACGCGCGAATGCGCACCCGGTCGTCGGGCTCGAGGTAGCGGCGTTCCCAGCGGTAGAGCCCGGCCTCGCGCCGGATGTCGATGTTGCGTTCGGCGACGGCGGTGAGCACCGCGTCGAGCCTGGCTTCCGGGCTCAGCGACGGGTCGTCGGCCGCCGCGGCGACATCGCGCAAACCCCGAGCACCCTCCTCGGCGGCGGCGACGAGCAGCGCGTACTTGTTGGCGAAGTGGCGGTACAGCGCGGGTCCGGAGATGCCGACCTCGGCGGCGATCTCGTCCACGCCGACCGGGTAGTAGCCGCGCGCGCTGAACGCACGGGCGGCGGCCCGCATGATCTGCATCTTGCGGTCCTTCGGCCTGCGGCGCACGACACGGGCAGGTGCGGCCGTCGGCTCGCGGGCCTGTTCGGCCTCACTGCGATCGGCGACCATGCACTCACTTTCCGTTGCGCGAACCGGGTTGGTCCAAGTCAACCTAAGTTAACCACAATTCGCAAACGTCGAGGGCAGGTCGAGGAAATGGGACCGCCCCGGCAGCGACGTGCTCGCTATCGGGGCGGTTCGGGAGAAACCGGCGCTTACAGGCCGAGCCCGCGGGCCAGGGTCGGCCACGACAGCTTCAGCTCGTCCTTCCAGTAGCCCCACGAGTGGGTGCCGCTGGGGCGGAAGTTGAAGGTCGCCGGGATACCCAGCTCGTTGAGCCGGTTGGCCAGGTTGTGCGTGCAGTAGTTGGTGCCCGCCTCGATGACGCCACCGATGACGATCTGGTTGGCCAGGCCGTAGGCGCCGGGCAGCGCGTACGGACCGTCGAGGGTGTCGTACGGGCCGGGCAGGCCGTTGCCGGTGGAGATGTAGAGATCGAGGCCGCGCAAACCTTCGGCATTCACGTACGGGTCGTTCGCGACCCAGTCCGGCGAGCCCTGCGGACCCCACATGTTCATGGTGTCGCCGCCACCCCAGGTCTCGACCGTGACCTTCACGAACTCCGAACCGACCGGGTCGGAGGTCTGCGCGCAACCGCTGTACGCCGCGGCCGCCTTGTACAGGCCGGGCTTGGCGATCGGCAGCGCGAGCACGGTGGTGCCGGAGGTGGACAGACCCGCGATGGCGTTCACACCGTTGGTACCGAGCGCGCCGTCGACCAGCGGGGGCAGTTCCTCGGTGAAGAAGGTCTTCCACTTGTTGCGGCCGAGAACCGGGTCGTCGTGGATCCAGTCGGTGTAGTAGCTCCAGGCGCCACCGATCGGCTGGATGACGTTGACGTTCTTGTCGCCGAGGAATTCGAGCGCGTCGGTCTTGGCCACCCACGACGCCGAATCCTCGCCGCCGCCCGCACCGTTGAGCAGGTACAGGGTGGGGCGCGGGACCGAGGCGTCGGCGGGGCGCTGCACGTCGACGATGATGTTCTGGTCCATGGCCGCGGAGTACACGTGCAGTCGCAGACTGCGCGAGTCCTTCACTTCGGCCTTGACGATCTTGGAGCCGTCCTCGGAGACCGGGTTGGCGAGCAGGCTCTTGGAATCGATGATCGGGTCAGCTGATGCCGGGCTCGTACCGATGCCGGACATCAGTCCCGCCGCCACTGCCGTTGCCGCGATCATCGCCGCGGCCCGGGAGCCACGACGCCGGGTGTGCCGACGCATCAATTTCGCACCTTCGCTTCGTCTCGAATTCCGATTCGGTCCGTGCTCCGACAGGGCACGAAGTTGCAACCAGCCAGACCCTACGGGTTATCCGGTGGTTACAACAGGGGTAATCGTTACAACAGCGCGGTCACATCATGCCTCACCGGCACCGCTGATGTCATTGCGCCCCAGCGTTCATGTCGCCGCGCACCAGCGTTGGTGTCACCGTGCCCCGGCCGCGCGGTCACCGGCGTCGAGCAGCTCCGCCAATCGCGGACCGATCTCCGCCAGCGCCTGCGGCGAGGTCATCTGATCATGCACCACCGCGACCGGCCGATCACGCACCGCGCCGTCGACATACGGGGCCCAATTGGCCGCCGCCGCCTCATGTCCGAGCGCGCTGAAGTATTCCAGCCTGCCGCGGAACACCGCGGGCCGGTGTTCGGCGATCAGCTCGGCCGAGCGCACCGCGCTGCGATAGATCCGGCGCACCCGTTCGGGGGTGAGTACGGCCATGTTGGCCGGGATGATCGCGTGCAGCGCGGCCAGTGCGTCCTCGCTGAGTTCGCGCACCCCCGCGGCGGGCAGCGCCGCGCTGATATCGACGCCGAGTTCGGCGAGCGCGTCGCGGACCGCCGTGTGGAAATCGGGGACATCGATATCGGGATGCGAATCCAGCATCGCCAGCAGCGACACCTGCTCCCCCGCCGCCTGGAGTTCGGTGGCGACGGCGTGGGCGAGCACACCGCCCAGCGACCAGCCCATCAGCCGGTACGGGCCGTGCGGCTGCTGGGTCCTGATCTCGGCGGCGTAGCGGCGCGCCATCTCGGCGAGCGTGCCCGGCAGGTAGCCCGCCTCGCTCAGCGCGGGCGACTGGAGCCCGAAGATCGGCCGCCGCGCCGGAATGTACTGTGCCAGCCCGGCGTAGCACCAGGACAGCCCGTACATCGGATGGATGCAGAACAGCGCTCCGCCGGCTTCCGTGCCGTGCGGCACCCGATTGCGGATGGCCAGCAGGACGCCGAGGGCGTCGTCGGATTCGAGGTCGGAGGTGAGGTCGCGATCGCCGCCGGCGGACTGGGTGGCGTCGATCCGCTCGGCCAGCGCGGCGACAGTGGCGTCGGTGAAGAACCACTGCACCCGCACCTCGGCGCCGACCCTGGTACGCAGGCGGCTGATCGCCTTGGTGGCGATCAGGGAGTTGCCACCGAGTTCGAAGAAGTCGTCGTCGAGGCCGACCTTGCCCGCGCCGAGCACCTCCGCGTAGACCTCGGCGACGGCACGCTGCAACGGCGTGGTCGGCGGGCGGTAGGCGCGGGTGGTGAAGGCGGGGACGGGCAGGGCCTTGCGGTCGAGCTTGCCGCTGGCGTTGAGCGGCAGCGAGCTCAGGATCACCACGGTCGCCGGAACCATGTACGACGGGAGCGCTGCCCTGGCATGGGCGAGCAAGGCGACTTGATCGAAACCAGTGGTAGTGGCGCCGCTTTCGATCGAATAGCCCTCCGGTCGGGCCGACGCGGGGGCTTCCTCGACCGGCGGTTCGACCGGCACCACGTAGCCGACCAGCCGGTCTCCCGTCGGGCCGTGGACGAGCGCGACGGCAGCATGCCGGACACTGTGATGATCGCGCAGGACCGCCTCGACCTCACCGAGCTCGATGCGCTGACCGCGCAGCTTCACCTGGAAGTCGCTGCGGCCCAGGTATTCCAGGCTCTCGTCGGTAGTCCAGCGCACGACGTCGCCGGTGCGGTAGAGCCTGACGCCGCCGGGATGGGCGACGAAGCGTTCGGCCGTGAGGGTGGGCGCGCCGAGGTAGCCGCGGGCCAGCTGCACCCCTTCCAGGTACAGCTCCCCCGCGGTACCGGGCGGGACGGGTCGCAGTTGCCGGTCGAGCACGTGGACGCGCGTGTTGGCGACCGGTATGCCGATCGAGATACCCACGGCGGGACCGGCTTCTACCTGCGCCGCGGTCACCACGGTGGCTTCGGCGGGGCCATACCAGTTGACCAGTGCCGCCGCGGGCAGCACCTGGCCGAACCGGCGCGCGGTCGAGGACGTCAGCGCCTCGCCCGCCGCGAACACCCGCCGCAGCGAGGGGAATTCGCCCGTGTCGCGGTCGGCGAGGAAGGCGTCCAGCATCGACGGCACGAAATGCACGGTGGTGACGGCGCGTTCGGTGATCACCTCGGCCAGGTAGGCCGGGTCACGGTGACCGTCGGGGGCGGCGATCACCACCGTGGCGCCGGTCTGCAACGGCCACAGCAACTCCCAGGTGGAGATGTCGAAGGTGACCGGGGTCTTGTGCAGGACCACGTCGCCGGGGCCGTGCGGGTAGGTGCGCTGCGCCCAGCGGAACTGGTTGACCAGTTGCCGGTGCGTCAGCATGACGCCCTTGGGCGTGCCGGTGGACCCGGAGGTGTGGATGACGTAGGCGAGATTGTCGGCCTTCGGCAGCTCCAGCTCCGCCGCTTCGCCACTGACAGCGGCTAGCTCGAGGACGGGAATGCCGGAGTCGGTGGTGAAACCGGCGGTGGCGAGCACGCAGATCGGCGCGGCCGAAGCCAGCACCCGGTCGGTCCGTTCGGCCGGGTAGTCCGGGTCGACCGGTACGTACGCCGCACCGGTCCGCAGCACCGCGTAGATCGCGGTCACCAGGTCGATGCCGCGCCGCATCGCGACCGCGACGAGCGTCTCCGGCCGGGCGCCCCGTGCACGGAGGGAACCGGCGAGCTCGCGCACGCGTTCGTCGAATTCCGCGTAGGTGTAGGTGGTTTCACCGTCGACCAGTGCGGTGGCCTGGGGCGTGCGCCGGACCTGCGCGTCGAACAGCGACAGCAGGGTCGCCTCGTCGAGCAGTTCGGGCGCGTCGGTGGCGTTGACCGCCGCCAGGGTCGCGCGTTCCTCCGCGAGCAGCACATCGATCTCGGCGATCCTGGCCTGCGGACTCGCGACGAACCTCGCCAGCAGCATCGAAAAGCGTTGCGCCAGCGCGTTGGCGGTGTCCTCGCCGAACACATCGCGCAGGTACTTCACCGAGACCCGGAGCTGCCCGTCGGCGACCACCTGCACGGTGAGCGGGTAGTGGGTGCCGTTGGCGGCGTCCATCCCGGTGACGGCGGCCGATCCGGACGCGGCCTGTGCCAGTGCTTCGCGGTCGACCGGGAACGACTCGAAGACGACGAGCGAGTCGAACAGCGCGTCGATGCCCGCGATCTCCTGGATCTCACCGAGCCCCAGATAGTGGTGATCGAGCAGCGCGGCTTGATCGTCCTGCAGCGTGCGCAGCAGCTCGGCGACGGTGTCGCCGGGACGCAACCGCACGCGAACGGGAATCGCGTTGAGGAACAGCCCGACCATCCGTTCCACGCCGTCGAGCTCGGCCGGCCTGCCCGAGACGGTGGCGCCGAACACCACGTCGTCGCGATCCACCAGCCGTGCGATGAGCAGGCCCCAGGCCGCCTGGACCACGGTGTTCACCGTGACACCGAGGCTCGCGGCGAGCTCGCTCAGCGCGGCGGTGTCCGCCGGGGCGAGCACGAACCCGGTTTCGCCGGTGCCCGTGGCGATCTCGCGGCCCTGATCGACGGGCGCGAGCGGAGTGGGTTCGGCCAGGCCGGTGAGCGCGGTGCGCCATGCGGTCCTGGCGGCTTCGAGATCCTGGCCGACGAGCCAGGCCAGGTAGTCGCGGTAGGGCGCGACCTTGGGCAGGCGCCTGCTCCGACCGCCGACCACGTACGCGGTGAGCAGTTCCTGTAGCAGCAGCGGGGTCGACCAGCCGTCGATCAGGATGTGGTGGCTGGTGACGAGCAGGTGCGCGGTCTCGGCGGTGCGCACCAGCGTGAACCGCAGCAGCGGCGCGGCGGCCATGTCGAAGTGCGCGGCCAGATCGGCGGCGCGAATGCGCTGGTAGGCGGCGGCGTCCGCGCCCCGACCGGCGGGCCCGGAGGCGGCAGCGGAGCGTGACCACGCAGGGCCCTCGGGAGGGGCGCCATCGAGCACTGTGTCGATGACCTGCCACGGCACGTCGATGTCGTCGAGCACCACTTGCAGGGGGGTCCCCGCGGCGTCGGTGGCGAACGCGACGCGCAGGTTGTCGTGCCGGTCGAGCACGGCCTGTGCCGCCTCGTGCAGTTTCTCGTCGTCCACGGACAGATCGAGGTCGAGCACGAACTGGGTGATGTAGGGGTCGACCGAGTTCTCCGCGAGCAGCGCGTGGAACAGCATGCCCGATTGCAGCGGCGTCACCGGCCACACGTCGCTGAGCAGCGGGTAGCGGCGGACCAGACGCGTCAGCTCGGTTTGGCCGAGTCGCACCAGCGGGAAGTCCGACGGCGTGAATCCGCCCGCGCCGGGCTGCAATCCGTGTTCGGCGAGTCCGCCGAGCGCGCGGATCCAGTGTTCGGCGAAGGTCTTGACCGCGTCCGCGGTGAGTACGGCGGTGGCGTAGTCGAATCGGGCGACCAAGCCGTCGTCGGTCGCGTCGACCGTGAGCACCAGGGCGAGGTCGTCGGCGGCCACATCGGTGTGCACGCGCGCGGGGCGCAGGTCGCGCAGACGGACGGCGAATCGGCCGCGATCCAGCGTGCGGACGCTGTCGGCGGTCTCGGTGTCGAGGTAGCGGAGCAGACCGAAGCCGGCGCCGTGGGCGGGAACCGCGCGGCGCAGTTCCTTGATCTGGGCCAGGGCCGTTCCCGCGGCGGGACCGCCGACGAGCGCGTCGGCGACGTCGATGCCGTCCAGGCGCAGCGCGAGCGGGTAGTCGGTGGTGAACCCGCCGACGACGTTCTCCGCATCGGGTCGGCCGAGCAGGCGCTGGTCGGCGCGCAGCCGCACCACCGTGCCGATCGCCCGTGCCGCGGCGGTGTCGGCGGCCGTGTGCAGGGCCAGCGCGGCGGCGGTGAGCAGTACCTCGTCGACAGTGGCGCGGTAGGCATCGGCGACGGTGCGCACCGCGGTGGTGCCCTCGCCGGTGATGCTCAGCGAGACCCGGTTGCGCAGGTGCAGATCGGCGGATTCGCCTGCCCTGGATCGGATCGCGCGATGCCAGTAGGCGCGTTCGGTCCGTGCGGCGGCGGTGGACGGGTATGCGGCGAGGTGGCGTACCAGGTCGCCGAGTCCGGCATCGGGTGCGGCGGGTGCGGCGTGGCGGCCGCGACTCCAGGCCGTGGTCAGCTGGTCGACCACCGCGCGCCACGAATTCTCGTCCAGGACGAGGGCATTGGCGACGACGACCAGGGTGGCCGAGCTACCGGCGTCGCCGGTGAGGACGAAGTGGATGTTGCGGCCCTCGTCCGGGTCGAGCGCCGCCGAGGCCGCGGCGACGATGTCGTCGACGGGTAGCGAGGACTCACCGTCTTCGTTGTCGAGCCTGCGGAAGGCGTCGCCGATGCGTTCGTCGGGCGGCGGGATGCGCAGCACCGGCGTGTCGCCGGTGCGGTCGAGCAGCGCCCACAGCATCGGATGCTGGTTCATCACCGCGGCTGCGGCGGCCGCGACGGCCTCGTCCGGGCAGTCTGCCGGTACTTCGAGCAGTACGGCGCGGGGTTCGACCGCGGCCTCGCCCGCTTCGGCGAGCTGGGCGGCGGTGGCGGTGAGCGGGAGCGTGGCCGACGGCGCACTCGGCGCGACGGCGACTTCGGCGCGTCCGGCGAGCGCGGCGACGGTGCGCGCGTCGAACAGGTCGCGCGGTCGCAGGACCACTCCGGCGGCCGAGGCCCGCGACACGACCTGGATGGCGGTGATGCTGTCGCCGCCGAGAGCGAAGAAGTCGTCGTCGAGACCGACCCGGTCGTGGCCGAGGACATCGGCGACGACCCGGGCGATGGTCTTCTCGGCGGCGCTACGGGGCGCACGGTATTCGCCGCGAGCGGCGAGCGGGTCCGGCAGCGCGCGCCGATCCAGCTTCCCCACGGGGGTCAGCGGAATCTCGTCGAGGACGATGATCGCGGCGGGCACCATGTAGTCGGGCAGCACCTGCGCGGCGAGCGCGGTGAGTTCGGCGGTATCGAGCGCTCGGCCCTCGTCGGCCAGGACGTAGGACACCAGCATCGTCGAGCCGGCGCCGTTGTCGCGGCCGAGCGTGGCGACCCAGGAGACTCCGGGTGCGGCGGCCAGCACGGCGTCGATCTCGCCGAGCTCGATGCGCAGTCCACGGATCTTGACCTGGAAGTCGTTGCGGCCCTGGAATTCCAGGACATCGCCACGTCGGCGAACGAGGTCGCCGGTGCGGTAGAGGCGGGCGCCCTCGGGACCGAACGGGTCGGCGATGAAGCGCGCTGCGGTGAGAGCGGGGCGCTGGTGGTAGCCGCGGGCGAGTTGGATGCCGCCGAGGTAGAGCTCGCCGGTGACACCGCCGGGGACCGGACGAAGGCGTTCGTCGAGGATCAGGGCGCGGATGCCGCGGATCGGGCCGCCCATGTGCACGGCATCGCCCGGCTGCAGCGGGTCGCTGATGGCGGTCATGACGGTGGTCTCGGTGGGACCGTACCCGTTGTGGAAGTGCCGCTGGGGCAGCGTGTTCCAGCGCGCGGCGAGGTCGGCGGGTACGTGCTCGCCACCGACGATCAGGACGCGCAGACCGGGAACGCCGTCGGGGTCGAGGGTGGCCAGCACCGAGGGGGTCAGGAAGGTGTGGGTGACGCCCTCCGTACGGATCAGCTCGGCGAGCTCGGTGCCGCCGACGGATCCGGCGGGAGCGACTACCAGGGTGCCCGCGCCACCGATGGCGAGCAGCAGTTCCAGCACCGACGCGTCGAACGACGGGGAGGCGAAAGCCAGTGCGCGCGTCGCGGAGTCGAGGCGGTAGCGCTGTTTCTGCTCGGCGCAGAAGTTGGCGAGCCCGGCATGGGTGACAACGACGCCCTTGGGCAGTCCGGTCGAACCGGAGGTGTAGATCATGTACGCGGCGTTGGCGGTGCTCGGCGGGGTGAGCAGTTCGATCTCGCGCAGGCCCACGGTGGCACAGCCGGCGATCTCGGCGGTGAACGCCCGATCGTCGAGCGCTACCCAGCCGCCTGCGCCGGACAGCGTGGGCAATCCGGCGAGTTCGGCGGCGAGGGTGATACCGAAGACGGCGCCCGAGTCGGTGACCATGTGGCTGATCCGCTCGGCCGGATAGCCGGGGTCGATCGGCACGATCACCGCGCCGGTGCGCGCGATCGCCCAGACCGCGAGCACCGATTCGACCGAGCGCCGAATCGCCACGGCGACTGCGACTTCCGGGCCTGCACCACGGGCGATCAGGCCACGGGCCAGCTGGTTGGCGGCGGCATCGAGCTCGGTGTAGGTGAATCCGCGCCCGTCACCACGCAGGGCGATGCCGGTCGGATCGGCGCGCACCGCCTCGTCCATCAGCTGGGCGAGGGTGCGCTCCGGCTCGGCCGCCGGGCCCGCGAAGGTGATGTTCGCGAGGAATTCGGCGTCACCGAATCAGCCTCGGAGTCTCACGTTCCGCTTTTATCCG
>NZ_JBHWZY010000211.1:0-9114 GCF_042727815.1 Nocardia sp. NPDC060220 | reverse complement strand
AGCCCGGTGGGCTACACCGGATTTCGCCGAGATCGTGACTCCGGCCGGCACACTCGCGATCGGAAGCGTGCGTACGGTCGCGTTGTTCGGGGCCGGCAGCGCGCGCCCTGCCGACAATCGCACCGCGATCATCGAGTTCATGGTCTCCGACGTCGACGCCGACTACCGCAGGTTGCGCGACTCCGTCGAGGACTTCGTCAACGAGCCGACGACGATGCCGTGGGGCAACCGGTCGCTCCTGCTCCGAGACCCCGACGGCAATTTGATCAACCTGTTCACCCCGATCACCGCGCAGGCCGCCGGGTAGGCATGCAGCCCACCGTTGACCGTTTGCCTAACGGCGTTCATAATAACTAACTATGAACGATATGCCGAGGCGTGATCGGAAAGCGGAACGGCGTGAGGCGACGCGGCAGGAAATTGTCGAGGCCGCGTGGGAGATCGCACGGGAGCGGGGACTGGCGCAGCTGACACTGCGCGAGGTCGGCGAGCGGATCGGAATGCGGGCGCCGTCGCTGTACTCGCATTACGGATCGAAGAACGCGATCTACGATGCGATGTTCGAGCAGGCTTGGAGTGAGTGCGAGCGCGTTTCGATCGACGCGCTGCGCTCGGCCCCCGCGGATCCCCGCGGCCTCGTGCGCGTCTTGGCACTGGCGTACTTCGATTTCGCGGTTGCCGATCTCGCCCGCTATCAGCTGATGAACCAGCGCACGATTCCGGGATTCGAACCCTCACCCGAGGCGTACGTGTCGGCGGTCCGCGCGCTCGACGAGGTCATCGCGGTGCTCGCCACGATCGGCGTGACCGACCGCGATGACGTGGAGATCTGGATTGCAATCCTGTCCGGCCTGGTCGATCAGCAGCTCGCCAACGATCCGGGCGGGCACAGTCGGCGCAAGCTGTTGGACCGCGCCGTGGACATGTGGGCCGACAGTGTCGGCCTTCCGCCGACGAAGGAGCCGCAGAAATGACGGCTGTCGAGCAGACGGCGGTGACTGCGCGGCGCGCGATGCTCGCCCATGCCGACGCGATGCGGCTCGCCCGCGACGAGTACTTGCGCTTCGCCGACGCGGTCACCGCGCTCGACGGTGACGACTGGACTGCACCGACCGAGTGTGCCGGGTGGACCGTGCACGACCTCGTCGCCCACGTGGTCGGTATGTCCACGATGGCATCGTCCCCGCTGGAGAATGTCCGCCAGACCCGGGCTGCCCGTAAGCGGTTGCGGCCCGGCCGGCAGCTCGTCGACGCCGTGACCGCGTATCAGGTCGAACGATTCGGACAGCAGACGACGGATCAGCTGGTCCGGTCGATGGCGGCCATCGCGCCCAAGGCCGCGGCAGCGCGCAGACGTACCCCGGGGTTGCTGCGCAATCGAACAATTCCCGAGCAGCAGCTGGTCAACGGCACCGCCGAACGGTGGACCATCGGGTACGCCATCGACACGATCCTGACCCGTGACCCGTGGATGCATCGGATCGACTTGGCCCGGGCCACCGGGCACGTTCTCGTGCTGACCGATGAGCACGACGGGGCGATCGTGGCCGACGTGGTGCAGGAATGGGCCGCCCGCCACAACAAACCCTTCGACCTGTGCCTGACAGGTGCCGCTGGAGGCCGATGGCATTGCGGCACAACGGATGAACGCCTCGACCTCGACGCGGTCGAATTCTGCCGGATCCTCTCCGGCCGCGCCGAAGGCGCTGGACTACTGACCACCCAAGTGCCGTTCTGACACTGCACCGAATCGAGCCGACCATGACCACCACCATCGAGGAAATCGCCCCCGACATCTACCGCATCTCGACGTTCGTGCCCGACATCGGCGAACAGGGGCTGACGTTCAACCAGTTCCTGCTCGCCGATGATCAGCCGCTGCTTTTCCATACCGGGCATCGCGCGATGTTCACCGACGTCGCGGCGGCGATAGCGCGGGTCACACCGGTGAACCGGCTGCGGTGGATCACCTTCGGGCACGTCGAATCCGACGAATGCGGGTCGATGAACCAGTTCCTCGCCGCGGCCCCCGAATCGCAGGTCGCCCATGGTGCCGTCGGCTGCATGGTGTCGCTGGACCACATGGCCGACCGGCCACCGAGACCGCTTGCCGATGGCGAAACCATCGAACTCGGCCGGATGCGAGTGCGCCACATCGACACCCCACACACCCCGCACGGCTGGGAAGCGCGTGTGTTGTTCGAGGAAACCACACAGACTCTGCTGTGCGGGGACCTGTTCACCCACCTCGGTGCGGGCGCGGCCCTCACTACCGGCGACATCGTCGGCCCCGCCGTTCACACCGAAGATCTGTTCGCCTATTCGTCGCTCGCACCGGCGACCCCGATGATCGTCGACCGACTCGCTGAGCTCGCACCGAAAACGCTGGCGCTGATGCACGGTTCGTCGTTCACCGGCGACGGCGGCGCCGCGCTGCGCGCCTTGGCCGACAGCTACCGCCACCGCATCGGCGACGCCACGGCTTGATGGCTTGCCGCAGGCGATACGCCGAGCGGAGGGGAACGTTCTGCTGACCGCCTCGAGCGCGGCCGGCGGATCAGCCGGGCGCTTGCGATGCTGCCGCCACGGGTGCGTCCGGGGTGGGCCGTGCGCGCGGCACGGTGAAGGTCGCCAGGACCGAAGCGATCGCGACGGCGAAGCAGGCTGCTGTGTACCAGAGGTTTCCGATGGGGTCGCCGTTGGTTGTTTCGCCGTTGACGGCGGCGAAGAAGTCGGGGAGCGACGCTATCCAGAGAGCGGCGAAGACGACCAGGTAGAGGGTGGCGAACCGTTGGACGAAGGGGTCTTCGTACTGCGGGGGTGTGGCGGTTCCTCGGCGTAGTTCGGTCCACTGGCGGACCATGACGATCCCGGCGACCACCGCGAGGACGGCGAGTTCCAGTGCGTAGACGATGCCGCGCACGGTGGTGCCGCTCATGCCGATGACGGTGGCGGGCAGCGGGAGCAGGAACGTGCCGACCGAGGCCAGCAGGCCGATGACGATGGTGCGCCAGGTCAATTCGACGCCGGAGAAGTGGCGCCCGTCGTCGACGTGGCGGCCGACGAAATACTGCACGCAGAAGGCCAGCGACATCGGCCACAGGGCCGCGAACACGACGACGCTGCCCATCGGGACCGAATCGAACATCGGCTGGTTGATCGGGTTGTCGATCGACCATTCCCACCAGCGCAATTGGGGCCCGAGATGGTCGAAGATCTCGTAGAAGGCGTGGTGGACGAAGCCGACGCAGGTGGCGCCGATCAGGGTGCCGTAGCGGCCGAAGATGCCGAGCATCCGGACGATGCCGAACGCCATCGTCGCCATCAGCGGGTAGATCGCGATGATGTAGATGGGCAGTCGGCCCCAGAGGAAGTCCACGGTGAAGACGTTGTGCGCGAACATCGTGTCGACGTGTTCTTCGATGCCGAACGCCGCCGGGAAGTACAGCGGCGGTTCGATGACGAACAGGTAGGCGGTGGCACCGAACCACAGCACGAGATTGGTCGGGTCACCGTGGCGGCGCAGGCGCACGATCGCGTACCAGAGCGCGAGAACCGCGCCGACGACGATGGTGAGCTCGAGGACCGGCAGGGTCCAGTTCTCGAGGGCGAACGGGTTGCGGAACTCGACGAGTCCGCCCGCCTCCTCGCAGGAGAAGCCGAGTTCGTGAGCGAGTTCGGCGAAGGTGGGGGAGCAGTGTTCGGCCATCGGGCTACCTTCTACGAGCTGACGGAATCGGCTGTGTACCAACGGGTTACGTCGTAACCTTCGTCATAGCGGCGGAACCACTCGTCGGCTAGTGCGGGCAGCTTCTCGTGCGCGGGATTGTGCCCGGGCGTCTGACTGCGGATGATGCCGCCCAGCGCGACGAGCTGTTCGCGCAGACCGAGATCGTCGAACGCGCGCGGCATCGTGCCGTTGTCGGCCGGCTGGAGGAACGGCAGCCACCGGCGCAGGGTCTGCCCCCTGCGGTAGTTGGCGAACATCGACAGCGCGTCGACCTGGCGATCTTCCAGCGGCACATGCTCGTTGAAGCCCTCGCACGCCACCCGGATCACCTGCAACACGTGCCGGAAGATCGAGGCCGCCACCCGCATCCGGTACAGCTCGCTGTCGACCACCGAATTGAAGATGATCAGCGCCGAACTGCGGTGCTCGACTTCCTCGACGAAATGCCAGATGAACAGTGAGGCGACGCGGTCGTCGCCGGGGGCGAACAGATTCTTGTCGTTGTCGAGCATCAGCTTGAACACCGGCGTGAACGTCGCCTCGAGGTCGGCGGTGTAGGCGAGGCGGTACTTCACCGAGGTCTCGGCGGTGAGCTTGTCGAACTCGCCGATCACCGCGTCGAGGGTCTGCTGCAAGCCGGGATAGCGGCGGATCAGCGCCTTGACATGCTGGCGATGCGCCGTCGAATGCTGCCCTTCCTGGCGCATGAAGGCGTCGGCCTCCGACGCCACCTCGGGGTCGGTGATCTGCGGTTTCGCCTGCGTGATCAGTTGCACGATCATTTTCTCGAAGCCGATGGCCAGGAACGAAACGGCATTGGCCATCGACGAGAACGCCGGGTTCTGCGGATTCCACAGAAACGGCACGTCGTAGTCGGAGAACGCGAAATCCATTTTGCGGACGTGAAGGTCGGTCACGGTGAGTTACCTCGTTGTTCGGCCACGGTTGATAGAGCAATCATACGCACGAGGCTTCGCGTGTATGATCACTTTTACGGAATTCGCCCTGACCTGGGGTTGTGCTAGCGTCCACCTGGTGGCGCGTAGACGTGGGTGGGGCGGCAGTCCGCCGGGTGACGATGCGGAGGCGACGCGCCGGATCATCGCTGCCGCAGTCGAACTCATCGGCCGGACCGGTGCGGAGATCAGCATCGCCGACGTGGCGGAGTCCCTCGGTGTCATCCGGCAGACGGTGTACCGGTATTTCCCCAGTGCCGACGCGCTCATGACCGCCTCGGCCATCGCCTCGGTCGACGATTTCCTCGATCGACTCACCCGTCAGGTCAGCGGCCTGGGCGACCCTGTCGAAGCGATGACAGAGGCCGTCGTCTTCACCCTCACCGATGTTCGGCGGACCCCCCACCTGGGGATTCTGCTGTCGAGCTCGTATTCCAACGCCCATCCGGAAGGCATGACCTCCGATGAGGCCCAGGCGTTCGGTATGACCATGATCCGCCGCTTCGACGTCGACTGGGCCGCTCACGGCTACGACGAGCCCGCGCTGCGCGAACTCGTCGAATACGTGTTGCGCACCATGCAGTCGTTCTTCCTGTCACCGGGCAACCCGGCACGCTCCGACGACGAACTGCGCCGGTACCTGCGGCGATGGATGGGATCGGCGATCGGGGCGCAGCAGAAGGGCTGAACGCCGAACGCGCCCGTCCGGAATTCCGGACGGGCACGAAACGCATACTCAGCTCGCGGCGGCGATCCTGCGGGGCTCCAGCGCGGCGGCGAGCAGATAGCTGCCGCCGCCGGCCAGTGCCAGCGCCCAGTACAGGTACGCGCCGTCGAGAAACAGTGCGGCCGTAGAGCTCACGGCCAGCCAGGCGCCGAGCGTGTATTGCAGGATGTCGCGGTAGGCGACACCGCCGGCGAGGTAGAGCAGTCCGACGATCAGCCCGGACCCGGTCGGCCAGAGAGTCGCTGCGGTGTCGGGGCTCAGCGTCGAACCGAGCGCCGTGATCAGGAAGAACAGCGCGGCGAAACCGATCAGCCACGATGCGCCGAGCAGATTGCCCACGACCGCTTCCTGTCCCGTCGCGCCGCGCTGGGCTCGCAGGGAGACGACGGTGGTCACGATCATGGCCGCCAGCAGGCCGACGCCCAGCAGCGCGGTCGGCACGAATCCGGGGAGGTCGAGCAGGGGGTTCGGGCCATGGCTGAGGGCGAAGGTGCCGTGGCCGACCAACCAGGCGAGGCCGAAGCTCAGGTAGATGGGGCGGTTGTCGAGGACGGTGCGAACGGGCTGGGAAACGTACATGACTGATCTCCAGGGTGTGAGCGGGTCAGGCGCTGACGAGGAGGACTTTGCCGGTGACGGTGCCGGATTCGGCGAGCTCCAGAGCTCGGGCGGCATCGGTGAGAGTGATACGGGCCGCGACCTGGGCGGTGACGGTGCCCGCGGCGGCGAGGGAGAAGACCTGGGACAGATCTTCGGCGATTCGAGCACGGAAGCGGGTGATGTTGCGCTTGCCTGCCCACAGGTTGTAGAAGTGCGCACGTCGCTTGTTGGGCAGCATGTTCCACCACAGCAGGCGGGCGAACAGTTTCAGCACCGGCAACCGGGAGTCGCCCTCGTCGTTCTTGGTGGCCGCCGTTCCGTAGGAAACGAGGGTGCCGCCGTCGGCGAGCAGGCCGAACGAATCGCTGATGCCGGGCCCGCCGACGTGATCGAACACCGCGTCGACACCGTGCGGTGCGATGGCCCGAACCTGGTGTGGCACATCGGCGCGGTAGTCGATCCAGGTGGCACCCAGCGCGGTGACCGCGTCGGCATGGCGAGCGGACGCGGTGCCGATCACGTGAATGCCCGCGGCACGGGCCAATTGGACCAGGGTCGAGCCGACGCCACCGTTGGCGCCGTGGACCAGTATCGTCGCGCCCGCCTGAACAGCGGCGACGCGGTGCAGCATCTGCCAGGCGGTGATGCCGTTCACGACAAAGGTTTCCGCGTCGGCGGCGTCCAGGGTGTCCGGCACGGGGATCAGATCGGCGGTGTCGAGGTCGACGTGGCTGCTCCAGCCGCCGGTCTTGGTCAACGCGGCCACCCGCGTGCCCACCAGTGTCGCGTCGCCGGCCTCGACCACCGTGCCGACCAGGTCGTAGCCGGGCACGAAAGGAAACGGTGGCTGGTCGTAGTACTTACCGCGGCGCATCTGCTGCTCGGCGAAGGACACCCCGGAGGCATCGACTCGAACCAGTGCGCGACCCGGTGCGGGTGCGGGGAGTTCGCGTCGGGTGACGAGCAGGCCGCTGGGGTCGACGCGACCGGGCAGGACGATTTCGGTGGCGGTGGTGGTGTTCATCAGGAGCTACCTTCCGTGGTGTGTGACTGGTCAATCACTCTTGCTGCAAAAGAAAGCTCCACCCTGAAAAGGCTGGAGCGAGAGGGTCAGTGGGCTTTCGGGTGGCGCATTCCCGTCGTCAGGGCGGTGGCCCAGGCGCTGTCGTTGCCGTCGAGCCCGAGGGTGGTGACGAGGTGGCAGAGCTGTCCGTAGGCGATGAAGTACTGGATCTGCTCGGGGGTGCCGCCGGAGCGGCGCTGCACGAAGGTGGTCACCTTGGCCAGACCCCGGCGCAACGCGTCGGCGATTTCGGGGATGTCGGTGGCGGACTGGGCGTGCACCTGCAACATGAGCAGGCTCTTGTCGGCGATGAGTTCGGCGTAGGCGCCGCCCATGTCGTGCAGGATGGCGGCCGGGTCCGTCGCGGTGGAATTGGCCGCGCCCGTGGACATCGCGCGTTCGACGAGGTCGAAGCAGTGATCGAGCGCGGCGACGAACAGGGCGACCTTGCCGGGGAAGAGTTTGAAGACGTAGGCGGGGGAGATGTCGGCGCGCGCGGCGACGGTGTTGATCGGGGTGCCGTGGTAGCCGGTCTTGGCGAACTCGATGATCGCCGCGTCGACGACCGCGTCACGCCGGACGTCCGAGGTGGAGAGGGTGGCGCCGCGCTTGATCATGTGAGTGACTGTACACTCACTCTTTCGCGGGCGTCAACGGGTGACCGGAGATTCAGTGCAGATCGGCGAGGGCGGTGTCCACGTCCGGGCCGGTCAGGCTGTGCCGAATACTGCGCATGACCAGGCGCAACGGTCGTGGGCAGTCCGGGACGGCGGAGAAGCGATCGGTGGCCACGACACGCGCCGGTGCGCCGAGACGGTCGCGGACCCGGGTCATGAGGCCGTAGCGGCTCAGGGTTTCCGCGCCCGCGAGGTGCACGGCGCCCGCCTCGTCGGCGAGCTGCTCGAGTGCGGGCGCCAGGCTGGGCAAGTACAGCGGATTGCAGACGATATCGGTGCGCGCGGGGATCTCGGGTGCGGCGAAGCGGGCCAGGAACTTGTTCGACAGTGGGCTGCGCCCGTAGACGAGGGGCAGGCGCACGACCAAGTGCCGGTCGCGTTCGAGGACCAGATCCTCGGCGGCCACCTTGGTCTCGCCGTAGACGTTGATCGGTGCGCGCGTGGCGCTTTCGTCGTAGTGCTCGGCGGCGCCGTCGAAGACATTGTCGGTCGACAGGTAGACGAGCTTCGCGCCCGTGTCGCCGATGGCGTCGAGCAGCGGGACCATCGGCGCCACGTTCGCGGCACGGGCCGCAGCGGGATCACGCTGCGCGGCACCGAGATCCACGACACCGGCGGTGTGGACGACCACGTCGAAACCTTGTGCGACGAGGGCGCGCACCGCGCCGGTGTCGGCGAGATCCACCGGGGTGAGCCCGTGCCCGCCCCGGCTGGTCCCGACGACCTCGTGGTTCGCGGCGAACTGCGCGTGCAGCGCGCTGCCGACGAAACCGGAGGCGCCGAGGATCAGGATCCGCACCGTGTCAGCGCGCCTGCCAGTTCGGCTTGCGCTTCTGCGCGAATGCGATGGCGCCCTCACGCATGTCCTCGGTGACCGCGACTGTCATGATCTCGCGGTTGGACTGGTCCCAGGCGTCGTCGTCGGCGAGCTTGCCGTCGATCATGCCCAGCGCCACCCGCTTGCTGGCCTGCACGGCCAACGGTGCGTTCTCGGCGATCCGACCGGCCAGCGCGAGCGCCGCGTCGAGAACCTCGGCGGCGGGCACGACACGGTTGATCAGGCCCAATTCCAGCGCACGGGCGGCGGTGATCGGTTCACCGGTGAGGATCATCTCCATCGCGACCTTGCGGGGGAGCTGCTCGGGCAGGCGGAACGCGCCGCCTGCCGCGGCGAACAGGCCGCGGGCGACCTCGGGCAGGCCGAAGGTGGCGGTCTCGGCGGCGACCGCGAGATCGCTGGCCAGGACGAGCTCGGTGCCGCCGCCGAGTGCGAAACCGTTCACCGCGGCGATGGTCGGCTTGCTGATCGGATGCCGGACGTACCCGGCCAGGTTCCAATCCTCATGTCCCGGGGCGAGAAT
>NZ_JBHWZY010000210.1:0-9146 GCF_042727815.1 Nocardia sp. NPDC060220 | reverse complement strand
GTCCTAGAATCCAGCGCGCTCGAGGTATTTCAAGGCAGCGTCTTTGTCCTTGAATCCTGACATCACCGTGTACAGCTTCGTCGCCGTGTTGAAGGTTTCCACGGTGGCCCCGCCGCCCGGGATCGTGTCATCGATGCGGAACTTCTTCTCGCCCTTGTCCATCAGCCATTCCGGGTGCTGGCTGCTCCACTGACGGAGCAGTTTGTCCGGGTTGGTGTCGATCCAGGCGATCGGGTAGCGGTCGATATCGACGGCTGTTCTGAGGAGGCCAACCGTCAAGCTGTTCTTGGCGGGCACCGTGAAGACCACTCGGACCGCGTACGGGTCGTTGCCGATCGGGGCCTTCTCGGTGATGTTGTTGACGGCGACGACTTCGCGCAGGGGCCCGGGCAACGCTTCGAGGACGATCTTGGCGTCGGCCGAAACAGGTTGCGGGGCCGCCTTGGTCGTCGTCGGTGCGGGCTTGGAGGTGCTCTTCGCAGCGGTGGGCGCCGCGGGCGCTTCCTGGACCGACGATGGGGGCGCTGCGACCGTTCCCGCTTCGTCGTCGCCTCCGCCGGCGAAAGCGACAGCGCCGACCACCAGCACACCGATGACGACAACAGCGCCGCCGACAAGCACAAGAGGCGATTTCCACCACGGGTTCTGCTGCGGCGGTTGGGGCCATCCCTGCTGCGGTGGTTGACCCCAACCCTGTTGCGGGTGGGGCTGACCGCCCGGCTGCGAATGCGAGCCGTACTGCGGCGGCTGCATCGGCGGATACGGCTGCTGACCGGCATACTGCTGCGGCGCACCCTGACCGGGTGCCCAACCCGGACCTTGCTGCCGCGGTGGATAAGTCATGGTTTCCCCTCCCGATTCACAGGCCGCGCGCGGTACACCGGCGACCCGCTGCGAGCGTACTTGCGCACGCCGTCGAACCCGAATCGAGGCAGTCCGCTACTACCCGCTGATCCGCACACCGCTGAGGATCGTGTCCAGATCTGAGCGGTAGCGGGGGACGTTGGTGATGGGGGTTTGGGTGGTTATTTGGATGGGGTAGAACTTGTCGCCCACCGGGTAGGCGAACTCCAGGTAGTCGTGGTGGGAGTTGGCGGTGGTTCCGGCGGTGAGGTGGGCGGGGGTGCCGCAGATCCGCACCTCTTCGGAACGTGTTCGGTGCCAGTCGGATTCGTGGGGGCGCAGGATCTGAAGGGTGTTGCTCGCGGCGTCGGCTGTCTTCGCGGGGCTGAAGGTGGTGACGGTGACCGTGGCCATGCCGAAGGGTGGGTCGGCGCCTTCGATGGTCTCGAAACGGTGGAGGACGAGACCACCACCTTCGACCGGCTGGGTCGACCAGCCCGGGAGTTGGGGGGCATGGATGGTGAAGCCGGCGGTGTTGGCCGTGGTAGCCGAAGGAACGTCCGTCGGGCACGAGGGCGTGCTAGAGGTCGACAGGTCGGCCGAGGTACATGCCAGCGTGCAGGACGCCAGGAGCGCAGCGAAGAGGATGCGGCTCATGGCCCGACGTGGACGCCTCCGACGACCTGCTCGCAGGCGGACATCACACCGGCCCAACCATTTTCGGCGTACTGGCAGCCGATGCTGACCTGGACTCCGCGTTCGACGAGGACCTGCCAGCGAACCGTTGACCCGTCGGCGGGACGCTCTTCGTAGGAGAGTCCGGGGCGGCCGGCGAAGACTACGTCTCGGCGCACCGGGGTGACGGTGCCTGCGGGCTTTTTGGCGATTTGGGCGCTGAGGTCGGCGGCGACCTCGTCGTAGCCTGCACCGGAGGTGACCGGCTTCTGGGTGATGGTGATGCGGTGGCGGGCCGCCTCGTCGGGGACGAGGTCGGCGCGGGCCTCGGTGGCCGTGGTGCGGTGCCAGCCCGCAGGGATCTCGATGACGACTCGGCCGACCGTCTCGGTGGTGGGTTTCGGCTTCGGCTTCGCCGATGTGGGCTGGGGTGCTTCGCTCGTCACTACGGGGGCCGAGGTGGTCGCGACGGCGGCCGTGGCCGGTTGGTCGCCGGATCCGAACAGGAAGAAGCCACCGATCGCTGCCGCGGCGACGACAGCGGCGAGAGCCGCGGCGCCGATGTAGAGCGGGCGGCGATCGACCGGGTTGGTCGCCGCGGCACGTTCACGCAGGGGCTGCATCCACTCGGCCGCGGGCGGGATGTTCGGCGTGTAGGCGGGGGTCTTCTGAGTAGGTCGCGCCAGGTCTGTTCCGGTGAGCGGGCTGACAGGAACGCCTGCGCCGCACGCACTTTCGACTGCGGCGGTGACCGAGGCCAGTACCGCCGGATCGGTGGCGCCGAACACCTGGACGACGTCGGCGGGGCGATCGGCGAGCAGGCGGCCGAGAAGTGCCGTGAGCCGGCCGAAGCCTTCCTCGTCGGCGAGTTCCGAGGCCGCCAGGTTCGGTTCGACCTCGACCGCCTCGACGTGGGTGCCGTACGTGTCGTAGGTGACCGACGAAGCCGAGGTCGACAGCATGCCGAACTCGATGATCGCGGTGCGGCGGCTACGACTGGCGGTGACATCGACGGCCGAGGCCCGCAGGGCACAGGCCTCGAACGCCACCTCGTGGGTGAATTGCTGTGCGGCGGTGCCGAACAGATCGAGTTCGGGTTGCCCCCACGAGGTGGGATGCACGACGACGATCTGCTCACACAGCGGCGTCACCCGCAGAGTGTCCATGATCGCCGCGAGCAGCGCGGACAGGGCTTGGCCCACCGTCGGCATCCGAGGTGGCAGCGCGAGTACACCGCCGGCGAGGTACTGCACCACCGACACCGCCTGGGTGGGCGGGGTCAGCGGCTCACCGACGACGAGATCGGAACCGTTGCTGCCCAAGACAACCGACGGCGCGACATCCCAGTGGGTGGTGGCGCCACGCGCCCACACTTTGGCTTCGCTGACAACGAGCTCGACGACGGTCATTCCGGTTGCGGCATCCAGGCGGTCTGGACCAGGCCCTCGGTGTTACGCGTGACGAAGGTGCCACGCCCGGCGGGCTTGGGGCCGGGACGCGTGGTACCGACCATGACGCCTTCGTCTTTGCTGCAGCTCATCACCAGCGCGGCCGAACCTAGGTCCTTCATCCGGGCCAGCGTCGCCTCGTACATGGCGCGGCTGGCTCCGCCGGAGCGGCGAGCGATGATCAGGTGGAACCCGAGGTCGCGAGCGTGCGGCAGATGCTCGACGAGCGCCGAGACCGGGTTGCCCGACGAGGTGGCCACCAGGTCGTAGTCGTCGACGAGCACATACAGCTCGGGACCGGTCCACCACGAACGCTCGCGCAACTGCTGTGGCGTCACCTCGGGACCGGGGGTTCGCTTGGCGACATACGCCGCGAGGTCGGCCATGTTCTGGGTGAATTGCGGTGCGGTGGAACCGTATCCGGCCTGGTAACCCTCGGGGATGATGCCCAGCATCGAGCGGCGGTAGTCGCCGACGATGAACCGTGCCTCATTCGGGGTGTTCGACGCGGCGATGCCCTCGATGATCGAGCGCAACAGCGTGGTCTTACCGGACTCGGAGTCGCCGATGATGATGAAGTGCGGGCTTTCCGCGAAATCGATGTAGACCGGAGCGAGCTCGGCCTCGTTGATACCGATCGGGATTCGCAGGCACTTGGTCGCCGGATCGACCCGCGAGGGCCAGTTGCCCGCCAGGTACAGCAGCTGTTCGCGGGGCAGCTGATCGGGCAGCATGCGGACCTGCGGCGCGGGACGGCCCGGTGTCATCCGGGCGATCGTCTCGACTGCGGACGACACCGCTTGGCCCAGATTGGACGGGTCGGCGGAGCCGTCGATCCGCGGCAGCGCGGTGAGCATGTGCAGGCACTCGGCGGTCATACCGCGGCCGGGGCGACCCTGCGGAACCAGCGACGCAAACTTGCGGCCGAGGTCGGAATCCATCGGATCGCCGAGGCGCAGCTCGATGCGGGTGCCGATCTGGTCCTTGAGCGCGGGGCGGGCTTCCGCCCAGCGGGCGAGCGCGATCACCACGTGCACGCCATACGAAAGACCCTGCACCGCAAGGTTCATGATGACCTGCTCGAGCGCGTCGAAGTCCTGGCGGATCGAGCCGTAGCCATCGATCACCAGGAACACGTCACCGAACGGATCCTCGTGCGCGCCCTGGGCAGCCGGGCTCGACGCCGGGTCCATCGAACGCAGACGACGGAACTCGACCATCGACTCGATGCCGAGCTGACGGAACTTCGCCTCACGGGTGCGAACGATCGTGGTCATCTCGGCGACGGTGCGCCGGACCTGATCCTCGTCGAGGCGGCTTGCCACCGAACCTACGTGCGGCAGACCCTGCAGGCTGGTCAACGTGCCACCACCGAAGTCGAGGCAGTAGAACTGCACCTGCTCGGCGGTGTGGGTCAACGCCATCGCCATGATCATCGAACGCAGGGCGGTCGACTTACCCGACTGGGGACCGCCGACGATCGCGACATTGCCTCGCGAACCGGACAGGTCGACCACGAACGGGTCGCGGCGCTGATCGTAGGGGCGGTCGACGATGCCCATGGGGGCACGCAGGGTGGCGATCGCGGCGAATTCGCCGGTGAGGATCGAGCGCGGCACGAGCTGATCCATGGTCGGCGCTTCCTCGAGCGGCGGCAACCAGATCTCGTGGGCAGGTCGGCCGTGGCCCGAGATGCGCGAGACCAGCATGTTCAGGTTCGACATCTGCTCGTTGTCGTCGCCGACCGGCTCCGGCTCGAACTCGGCCTCCACCGGCAGCGGAACCCGGTCCGCGGCACGGAAGCCGACGTGGGTCGCCGCGAAAGGCCGGGCGTTGACGTCGATCTCGCCGCCGACGATGCCGGCGCTGGTGACCTCGCGCGCCGATCCACCACCGACATACGGACCCGACACGTACGAGGCCTGGAAGCGCTGGATCTCACCCGAGTCGGACTTCAGGTAACCGCCACCGGGGGTGCTCGGCAGGTTGTAGGCGTCGGGGACGCCGAGGACCTGGCGGGACTCGTTGGCGGAGAAGGTCTTCAGGCCGATGCGGTAGGACAGGTGCGATTCCAGGCCCTTGAGCTTGCCCTCTTCCAGACGCTGCGAGGCGAGCAGGAGGTGGACCTGCAGCGAGCGGCCCAGGCGGCCGATCATCACGAACAGTTCGGCGAAGTCGGGGTGCTGGGTGAGCAGTTCGGAGAACTCGTCGAGCACGACGAACAGTGCGGGCAGCGGGTCGAGGTCGGCACCGGCGGCGCGGGCCTTCTCGTATTCGGAGACGTTGGCGAAGTTACCGGCCTGGCGCAGGACTTCCTGGCGGCGGTTCATCTCGCCCGCCAGCGCGTCCTTCATACGGTCGACGAGGTCGGCTTCGTCCTCGAGGTTGGTGATCACCGCGGCGACGTGTGGAACGCCGTCCAGGCCGAGGAACGTCGCACCACCCTTGAAGTCGACGAGGACCAGGTTGAGCTGGTCGGGCGAGTGGGTGGCGAGCAGGCTGAGCACCAGGGTGCGCAGGAATTCCGACTTACCGGAACCGGTCGCGCCGATGCACAGGCCGTGCGGGCCCATGCCGTTCTCGGCGGCTTCCTTGATGTCGAGCTCCACCGGTGCACCGTCGGCGCCGATGCCGAACGGCACGCGCAGACGCTCGCGGCCGTAGCGGGGACGCCAGGCGCTGGCCGGGTTGAAGTTGCCGATATCGCCCAGGTTCATCAGCTGCGACCAGGTGGAGATGGTCTCGGTCTCGTCGGTCTCGACATCGCTGCTGCGCTGGGTGGCCGCACGGTAGGGCGCGAGCCTGCGGGCCAGCTGCTGGGCCTGCTCGGCGCTGACCCGGTCGATGGTGGCGAAGCGTTCCTGGTTGCCGGTGGCGCCGCGGCCGAGGCACTCACCGTCTTCGACGACCATCTTGATGCCGCGCGAAACAGCAAGGCGCGGTGCGTAATTGCACAGGTCGATGATGGTGACGCCCTCGTACCCGGACTCGCGCAGCTGGTCGTCCTCGGCCTCGAGCAGGCCACCGTCGACGACGATCACCACGTGCACCATGTTCGGGTTGTTCGGCTGGTTACGTGAGTAGCGGACCCGGTTGCCGAGCAGCGGATGCAGGCCGCTCATCGCCTCGCGGATGGAGCCGTAGAACATGCGCTGGGTGCCGATGCCGTCCTGGGAATCGGGGTGCTGGGTGTGCGGGAGCCACTTGGTCCACTCCCACTCGCGGGCGGTGTCCGGGCCACAGACCACGGCGACGAGCACCTGGTCGGGCGCCTGGAACATGCACAGCTGCAACAACATCGCGCGTGTCATGTCGCGCGCCTGGGCGCGGTCGCCGTCGAGGGCGACGGTGCCGAAGCCCTTCACCGCGATGGCGGTGGGCAGATCGGGAACCGTGGAATGCGCGCGCACGAAACGGCGCAGCGACACCGCGGCGATGGGCTCCAGCTCTTCGACGGGGCCGGTTTCGGGGGCTACCAGCCTGGTCGCCAGGCGCTGGCCGCCGAGGCCGATGCGCGCGTGGCAGAAATCCTTGTCGCCGGAGCGGCGCTCCCACATCCGGCTGGTGCCCGAGAGCATCCAGATCAGGCCGGGCTCGGGGTGGCTCCACTCGACGGCGGCGCGCTGCTGCTTGGCGGTCTCGTCGACGTCTTTACGGACCTGATCGAGGTAGCGCAGATAGTCCTTGCGGTCCTCGTTGGCTTCGGCGGCCTTGGCGCCCTTGCCACCACCCTGTCCGAACATGGTGACCATCGACATGATCATCATCATCGGGAACATCATCGACATCGGGTTGGACAGCATGCCGCTGCCCTGGGTGAACATCAGCGCCATCATGCCGACCATGCCGACGACCATGACGACGGGCATCAGCTTCGCGAGCAGGTTGCCCGGGGTGATCCGCGGGATCTCCGGCGGCGGCTGCAGCGTAACCTCGCCGCCGGGTGTACGCGGCATCTCGCGCCGGGCACGGCGCTGGAACCTGACGGTGCTCATGGTCGAAGACTCCCCCTGCTTGACTACTCGCTCATCTGTCGTCGCGACGGGCTCAGTGTAGAGGTCGCGGCCGACATGTCGTATGGTTCGTCAGGCATTCTGCTGTCCGAACGGTGGGTTCCGCAAACTGTCGACCGTGTGAGCGGTCGAGCGGAAACACGAGGTAGAGACGGAACTGGGGGAGTTTTGACGCACGCGCGACTCGATCATGTGGAAGAGGACTCCGCGCGCGGCATCGTGCGCGCGCCGGACCTTGCACGAGTAACCATCCTGGCCAAGCACACGCAGGTAGACATGGCTATTCCGGTGGATGTGCCGGTCGCCCTCGTCATCCCCAGCGTGGTCGACATGGTCGCGCAGCACAGCCGCTCGAATGATTTCGACAACGACGGCGAACGCTACGAACCCGCCGAATGGGTGCTCGCCCGCATCGGCCACCCCCCGTTCTCGAACTCGCTGAGCCTCGGCGAACAAGGCGTACGCGACGGCGAACTGCTGATGCTGGAGAGCGCCTCGCACGCGGCGCCGACGCCCCTGTTCGACGACATCATGTACAACGTCGCGGTCGCCGACGCCGAGCACTACCGCAGCTGGACGCCGAAGACCGCCCGCGTCACCGGTTCGGTGCTCGCCGCGCTCACCATGCTGGTCGGCTGCTTCGGCCTGCTGGCCGCGCCGGATGCGTTGCCGTTCTGGGTTTCCGGGTCGCTCGCATTGTTCGTCGCGATCCTCTGCGTGGTGGCGGGCACGGTGCTGAGCCGCATGTACCGCGACGCCTCGGCCGCGCTCGTGCTCGCCGGCTGCGCGCTGCCGACCGCGTTCACCGGCGGCATGCTGCTGGTGCCCGATCACTACGGGGCGGCGCATCTGCTGCTCGGATTCGCGCTGCTCGGTTCCATCGCGGTACTCGCCTGGCGCGTCACCGGCATCGGCCTCGCGCTGTTCATCGGCGCGGCGACCGTCTCGGTGTTCGGCGTGCCCGCGGCCCTGGTGGGGCTGCTCGCCGATCAGCCGGTCAAGGCGATCGGCGCGGTCGTCGCCGCGCTCGGTCTGGCCGGACTCTCACTCGCGCCGCGTGTTTCGATGCTGCTGGCCAAATTGCCGTTGCCGCCGGTCCCCTCCCCCGGCACCCCGATCGATCCGACCGAGGACGATCCGGACGACCACCGCGCCCTGCCGACCCTCGACGCCCTGCGGGCGCGGTCGGAACGGGCCCGTAACTACCTCGCCGGCCTGGTCAGCGCGACCACGCTGGTCACCGTCGCCGGCGCGCTGCTGGCGACCGACGCGGGCTCCGAAGATCCCTACTGGCCCGGCATCTCGCTCGCGCTGGTGTGCGCGGTGGTACTGATGTTCCGCAGCCGCACCTACGCGGGCGCCGAGCAGGCCATCGTGCTGATCGCGGGTGGCTCGTCGATCGTGCTGATCATGCTGGTCGGCGTCGCGCTCGAAATGCGCCAGCCGCTGGTCGTTTTCGGTGCCGCGCTGGTGATTCTGATCTCGGCGCTGGTGATGGGCCTGATCGTGCCGAACCAGTCCGCGACGCCGCCGATGCGCCGGGCCGTCGAACTGCTCGAGTACGCGTTCGTCGCCGCGGTGCTGCCGCTGGTGTTCTGGGTCGCCGATCTCTACTCGCTGGTTCGCGGGCTGTGAGGCTCGGCTTTCGACTGACGGCCGTTGCTCTGGTCGTCGGTCTGAACGCCGGATTCGGTCTCTACGGCACAGCGCACGCGGACCGGCCGCCGGCCATCGATCCCGGACTGCTGCCCGCGGGAGATCCCGCTGCGCCGCCGGACAAGACCGAGCGCGGCAGCGGTACCAACGGACTGTGCTTTCGCACCCAGGCAAGTACCGCGACGGCGGTGATTCCTCCCAGCCAGCGTTCCCTCGATCTGGAGCGGGCGTGGGAATTCTCGCGTGGCGCAGGACAACTCGTCGCGGTGATCGACACCGGCGTGGAACCCCATCCCCGACTGCCCGATCTGTGGGCGGGCGGTGACTACGTGGCCGCGGGCGGCAACGGGACCGAGGACTGCGACGTGCACGGCACCGTTGTCGCCGGGATCATCGGCGCGACCAAGATCGACAACCAGGGTTTCTCCGGTGTCGCGCCCGAGGCCCGCATCCTCAGCATTCGCCAGACCAGCTCCCTCTATCAGTCCGAGGGCGCGGGCCGGAACAAGGG
>NZ_JBHWZY010000209.1:0-9194 GCF_042727815.1 Nocardia sp. NPDC060220 | reverse complement strand
GAGAGAAACCAAAGGAGACAAACGATGAGCGAAATCATCGCGGAAATGGCGGCATCGGTCTGGAAGATCGAGAAGGCGGTGGGCGACAGGGTCGGAACCGGCGACACGATCATGATTTTGGAGTCGATGAAGATGGAGATCCCTGTCGAAGCCGAGGAGCCGGGAACCATCGTCGAGATCCCTGTCGCCGAGGGCGATGCGATCAATCTCGACGACGTACTGGTCCGGCTCTCGGACTGAGTGAAAGGGAGACTGCCAGTGTTCACATCGGTACTAGTCGCCAACCGTGGCGAAATCGCGGTCCGGATCTTCCGGACGCTGCGTGCGATGGGCATCGAAACCGTCGCGGTCCATTCGGATGTCGAAGCCCACGCTCCGCACGTTCGCGCGGCAGATCGTGCCGTCGAGATCGGTGGAGGGCCGGTCGGCGAGAGTTATCTGAACGTCGAAGCCATCATTCGCGCCGCGCTGATGACTGGCGCCCAGGCGATTCATCCGGGCTATGGGCTGTTGTCGGAGAACAGTGGGTTCGCGCGAGCGGTCGAGGCCGCAGGGCTGGTCTTCATCGGTCCACCCGCCGACGCGATGGATCGCATGGGATCCAAGATCGCTGCCAGGAAGGAGATGTCGGCCGCGGGCGTGCCCGTGGTTCCAGGCTCTGACGACGCTGTTTCCACGGTCGCGCAGGCCGTCACGGCGGCCGCTGAGATCGGCTATCCGGTCGCGGTCAAAGCCTCCGGTGGAGGTGGGGGCAAGGGCTTCCGGATCGCCCGTACCCCCGACGAGATCGCTGCCGCGTTCGAGGGAGCGAGTAGCGAAGGTGAGCGCTTCTTCGCCGACCCAGTCGTCTATCTGGAGCGCTATCTCGAGAATCCGCGCCACGTCGAGGTCCAGGTGCTCGCGGACGGTTTCGGAACTGTGATCCATCTGGGTGAGCGCGATTGCTCGGTGCAGCGGAGGCATCAGAAGTTGATCGAGGAGTCGCCCGCGCCCGCCGTGACCTCGGATCTGCGCGAGCAGATAGGCGCCGTGGCCGTGCAGGCAGCCCGCGCAGTCGGATACCGGTCTGCAGGAACCGTCGAAGGGCTGCTCGTCGCCGGGGAGTTCTACTTCCTGGAAATGAATACCCGAATCCAGGTGGAGCACGGTGTCACCGAGATGGTCACCGGCATCGACCTCATCGAGGAACAAGTGCGCATCGCCGCGGGAGAACCGTTGCGGCACACCCAGGAGTCGGTGTCGCTGTCGGGACATTCGATCGAATGTCGCATCAACGCCGAAGACGCGGCGAAGGGATTCATCCCGCGGCCAGGAGCGATCGACCGGTATCGAGAACCCTGGGGTGAACACATCCGGGTGGACAGCGGCGTCGCCGAGGGATCGGAGGTCCATCGCTACTACGATCCGATGGTCGCCAAGGTGATCGTGTGGGGTAGTGACCGGGAAGCCGCGACCGAGCGGATGATTGCCGCACTCGATGACTTCGAGATCGGCCCGATCCCGACGTTGGTCCCGTTCCATCGGGCCCTGCTGCAAACTCCTCAGTGGCAGCGTGGTGAAACGTGCGCCGACCTGGTGGGTGACCGCGCCTGGCTCCGGGAGACCACTGCTCATGGCTGAATCGAGTGGACTGCTGTCGACCAGGCAGCTCGTCTCGTTGTGTGTGTCGGCCGGGGTCCCGGCGATCGGAATGGCGTCGTTCCCGATGCTGCTCTTCGTCACCGCCGGATGGGGGAGTTGGGTGGCGGCGTTGCTGACGACCGTCGTCGGATTCGCCTTGGGCAGCGTCATCATGGTGTTCGCCCGGCGGTCGACGGTATCGGGGTCATTGGCCTCGTATGTGGCGCAAGGCCTCGGCGAGCGCTCTCGCGCGGTCGTCGCCGCGGCACTGTTCGTCGGCTATGTCGCCCAGATGATCGCGATTCAAGTCCTGGCCGCCACCTTCACGACAAGTTTTCTCACCAGCATGGGGGTCGGATTCGCCGGTACCCCGGAATGCTTGATCGCGATCTTCCTGTTCACCGGCGTGGTTCCCGCGGCGATCGCGTGGCGTGGTCTCGACACCTCCGTGCGGTGGGCGGTGACGTTGACCGCCATATCGGTTCCCGTCGTGCTGGTGATCAGCGCCGCGGCGGCGTGGCGCACCGGACTGCATCTGGGACAACAGTTCTCGATGCAGGGTGCGACGTGGAGCGGGATTCTCATCGGATTCGGCGCGGCGGCGTCATGGCTCGCCTCCTTCGAGAGCGGGGTGACTCTGGCAGCGGAGACCGCGGAACCGAAGAAGTCGCTGCCGGTGGCGGTGCTGGCGCTACCGACTGTGACGATCGGGTACCTGCTGGTGACGGTGCTGCAGATCCCTGGGCTCATGCTGGTCGGTGACAAGATAGCGGCGGGAGCCTCGGCGCCGGCTGCTCTGGCGGAACTCGCGGGTCTGGGGCGGGGTGTCGGGCAGGCGTGCGATCTGCTTCTCGCCGTGGGCGTGTTCGCCGCACTGATCGGGTTCACCAACTTCCTGTCGCGGCTGGTGGTGGCGTACTCCGAGGAAGAGATGTTGCCGAGGGCCCTGGGCAGGCATAACCAGCGACACGGGACACCGACGTCGGCAATCGCTCTGGCCACCGGGATCTCGACCGCGGTGCTGGTCGCCGTCGTCGCGATCAGCGACGAATGGGGGCTCACCGTGTACAGAATGGTGTCGACCTCCATCGTCTACCTGTGGGCCGTCCCTTACGCGCTGGTGAGCCTGGCGGTGCTACTGCTGTTGGCGCGTGAACGCGCACTGCGGGTGCCGATCATCGTCTGCGCGCTCATCGGTGGCACCGGAATGCTGTGGCCGTGGGTGAACAGCCTGATCAACCCGCCACCGAGCCCCGACAATGTCGTCTCCTATGTCGCGATGATCGCGATCGTGGTCGTCGGCTGGGCCTTCTATTCCCGGCGAACCCGGCGCCTTGCTTCCTCGGCGAGCGTCTCTGACGCAGTGCAGACCGACACCGCAGGTGAGGCGGATCCGGTCTCCTGAGGACCGGTCACCCGCGATCACCTCGATCACCAACCATCATCGCAGGAGATGCCTTGAGCTTCACGAGTCCGTTTCCGGACGTAGAAATTCCCGACCTGAGCCTGTATGACTTTTTGTTCGGCGCGATAGCCGACAGCGATCTCGAACGGGTCGCACTCATCGACCCGGTATCGGGTGCGGAGACGACGTATCGGCAGTTGATCAGCCAGATCGACGCCGTCGCCGGCGCGCTCTCGGCACGCGGCATCGGAGTCGGCGATGTCGTCGGTGTCCTGTCACCGAACACTCCGGCCTTCGCGACGGTGTTCCACGCGATCCTGCGAGCGGGTGCCACCGCGACGACGATCAACGCACTGTTCACCGCTGCCGAGATCGGTAAACAGTTGACCGATTCCCAGGCGAAGATGCTCATCACCGTGGCCGCACTGGCTCCCGAGGCAACCGCTGCCGCGCGGCACCTCGATATCGCCGACGAGGACCTGATCGTCCTCGACGGGCAAGGCCTGGACGCGACGGGGCATCCAAACCTAGCCGACTGGCTGCGCCCGAATCTCCGTGCGCCCGAAGTGACTATCGACCCAGCAGTCCATATCGCGGCACTGCCGTACAGCTCGGGGACTACCGGCAACCCGAAAGGTGTCGCGCTGAGTCACCGCAATCTCGTCGCCAACGTCGCCCAGCTCCAGCCGCTGCAGGGAATGACTCCCGACGACGTCGTGATCGCGGTGCTGCCGTTCTTCCACATCTACGGCATGACGGTGCTGCTCAACGCGGCGCTTTGCAACCGCGCCCAGCTTGTGGTCATGCCGCGCTTCGATCTGGTCGAATTCCTGGAGAACATCCAGGAATACAAGGTCACCAACGCCTACATCGCACCACCGGTCGCCGTGGCACTGGCCAAACATCCGATCGTCGACGACTACGACCTCTCGTCGCTGCGCACCATGCTTTCCGGCGCCGCGCCGCTCGACCACCAACTCGGCAAGGCGGTCGCCGAGCGGCTGGACCTGCACATGCTGCAGGGCTACGGGATGAGCGAGCTCTCCCCGGTGAGCCATATCATCCCGGCCGACACCAGAGCTCTTCTGGGACGGGAGGATCCGCCGTTGTCGTCTATCGGCTGGGCGGTCCCCAATTCGGAGAACAAGATCGTGGATCCGGCCACCGGGGCCGAGGTACCGATTCCGGCGGAGGGGCTCTCGGAGCCCGGTGAGTTGTGGGTGCGTGGCCCGAACGTGATGCTGGGCTATCTGAACAACGATCGCGCGACCGCCGAGACGATCGACTCCGACGGTTTCCTGCACACCGGCGACCTGGCTCGCGTGGACCGCGCCGGCGTGGTCTACATCGTCGACCGCCTCAAGGAACTCATCAAATACAAGGGCTACCAGGTGCCACCGGCCGAGTTGGAAGCGCTGCTGCTCACCCATCCGAAGATCGCCGACACCGCGGTCGTCGGGGTGGTCGAGGACAGCACCGGCGAAGAGATCCCGAAGGCCTTCGTGGTAGTTCAGCCCGACGCCGAATTGAGCGAGGCCGAGGTGATCGACTACGTCGCGGGAAAAGTCGCTCCACACAAGAAGATTCGTGCCATCGAATTCATCGACCAGATCCCGAAGTCGCCGTCCGGGAAGATCCTGCGGCGGAATCTGCGGTAACGCTGAAACGCCCTGCTGAGGCGGCAGGCGCAGGCTGCACACCGTGGCCGGAAAGAATCGTCGAACTTCATTCCAGCGAAGTACTCCGGCGCGGTCACGGTGCGTAGTTTGTCCCGAGTTTTTCGACGAGCCGAACAAATACCGACCTGTTGGCGAGAACCGGGCGATACAAACCAATTCAGGTGCCCGGTTCTACTCCTGCGGCGAGCGAACTGAACACGAAGAGTGGGGCATGCTCAGTGAGCATGCCCCACTCGTCATATCTGGTGTGTGTGCCCCTGGCCGGGCGACACTGTCACAACCCGATGTGGTCCGCCACCTCGGCGTAGTCGACCTGCCACAGGCCTGCGCTGAACTTCGGCCACTGCGAGCGGAAGCCGATCATCGCCTGGGCGCGCTGCGTGAGTTCGCGCGCGCGGTCGACCGACACCATGAACGCGTAGGCCTCCTCGGGGATGAAGACGCTGGCGTTGATACCGATCGAGAGAGCTCGCCGGTAGAAGTCCGCGGTGCGGTTGGCGCCACCGCCGTGAACGAGCTTGCCGCTGATGAACGCAGCATCGCCGGGTTTCATCTCGGCGGGAACCGTCTGGTCCGGATCGCCACGATCCGTGAAATCCGGCCAGGTGTGGCTGCCCGGGATGACGCGGGTCGCGCCGTTCTCGTCGGTGTACTCGGTCAGCGCGACCAGGAAGTTGATGACCCCTTCGAACCCGGCCGGTCCGTTCTGGATCATGGGGAACCAGTTCTCCAGGTCGCGGTGCAGTCCCTGCGCGCGGCTGCCCGGCCCGATCTCGATGACCGATGCCGTCGTCATCCAGTACGAGCCGACCTCCTCGAGGAACACGGCGTCGGCGATCGCGTACAGCAGGTCAAGGTCCATCACCTCGTGCGCGAAAGTGTCACTGTGCACGATCAGGTTGGTCAGACGCTTGGTGTTGACGCCGTGGAACTCCTGCATCTCAGGATCGTCGTGCGTGGATCCGGCGGCCAACTGCCGGAGCGGTGTGGCGATCTCGTTGTTCAGGCGGTCGACCTGGTCCTTGGTCAGCAACCCTTCGATGATGACCCCTCCGTCTTCGCGATAGACAGCGAGGATGTCGTCGAGAGGCGCGGTTGCGGGAACCCTACGCAGCTTCGCCGTAGCAGGTGCGGACATGACAATTCTCCAATCTCGGATCAGGTGCTCGCGACTTCTCGACGAACAGGTGATCGGTATGTGCTTCAGGTCCCATCCTGCCGCTGGTGTGACGCAGAGCACTACAACATCTCTGCTCCGCATTCGGGCATCCGTGGTGCACGGTGCACTACGTCGGTAAGTCGGAACGGTGGTGAGTCCGTTCGGAGGACGCGGCGTGGCTATGACGGTGCACGTTGCACCGGTCGGCGCGGAAAACTGCGATGCCGCGATCTATCCGGGACATTTCCTCGCCGCGCAGAATGAGAAATGCATTACATCTCCATTCTCGATGTGATGCATTTCAGACCCGGCCCGCGTGAATCGCTGCCCAGCTTTTCACTCGCTCGAAATCGTCCGCGTGCCGAAACGGCCTGCCCGACGTCGGATCGCCGATGCACTGTGCAGTTCGGCCATCCTCCGGGAGACGCGACGCGAAAGGTTATTGGACAATGACGAAGCCCGCACCCCCGAACATTCGCGCGACAGCATTGATCGGCGGACACTGGACCGACGACGGGCTCGAACGCCGTGACACGGTGAGCCCGGTGACCGGAGAGATCATCGGTTCGTTCCCACTGTGCACCGCGGCCGAAGCCGATCGGGCTCTGCAGGCTGCGCGTGACGCCGCACGTGAGTGGGGTGCGACGACGGTTTTCGAGCGCATCGACATCTTCGAACGAGCGAAGTCTGTGTTGCACACCAAGCGCGACGCTCTCGCCACCCTGATCACCTACGAACAGGGCAAGACCTACCGCGAAGCACGTGGAGAGGTCGACGAGGCGATCGCTCATTTCGACGAGGCGATCACCGGGTGTCGCGACCTGGAGGGAAAGATCCTGCCCTCAGCGGTCCCGACCTGTCGCAATTACGTATACCGCGTGCCGCGAGGAGTGGTTGTCGCGATTCAGCCGTGGAACTACCCCTTGGCGATGGCAGTGCAGCACATCGCGCCGGCACTCGCGGGCGGCAACACCGTGGTCATGCTGCCTGCCCCGACCACCAGCCTGGTCGGTTTCCAGCTCGCGGACTGTCTTGTCGAGGCCGGTGTCCCCGATGGCGTCCTGAACTTCGTCTGCGGGGAGGGGGCCGTGGTCGGCGACGCGCTGACTCGCGACGAACGCGCTGACATCGTTGTCTTCACCGGGTCCACCGCCACCGGCAAACTGGTCGCGGCCAACGCGCGCAATCGCGCAGAACTGCTCGAACTCGGCGGCAACGGACCCACGGTCGTCCTCGACGACGCGGATCTGGACAAGGCGGCCGCCGGAGTGGTGATGGGCTCGATCGTCAACGCGGGCCAAGCCTGCACCGCGGCAGAACTCATCCTGGTCCACGAAGCCGTCTACGATGCGTTCGCCGAACGCCTGTCACAGGAGGTAGCCGACACCGCGGTGCTCGGTGATCCCTTCGACAGAGCGACCACCATGGGCCCGCTGCAGAACGAGGCCACCGCGGCGAAGGTGGATGCGCACATCGAGGATGCGGTCGCCAAGGGGGCGACAGTGACCGTCGGCGGCGCCCGGAGCCCGGGCTATCCCACGAAACTCTATTGGCCCGCCACCGTATTGACCGGAGTGACCGGAGACATGGTGATCAGCCATCAGGAAACCTTCGGCCCGGTGATGCCGCTACGAAAAATCACGTCGGAAGCCGAGGCGATCCAGCTGATCGACGAGTCCCAGTACGGGCTCGCCTCGGCCGTGTTCACCCGCGACGTCGGACGTGGGCTCCGCTTCGCCGAACGTGTCTCGACCGGTATGGCCAACGTCAACCTGCCCACTGTGTGGTCGGAGTATCACCTGCCGTTCGGTGGCTGTTCGGGCAAGGGAAGTGGGACGGGGCGAGTCCAGGGGCGCTACGCACTCACCGACACTTTCACCGAACTCAAGACGATCATCGTCGATCTCGGTGAATGAGTAGCGGCGTGACGGAAAGCAGCGAGAACACGATGAGCGGTCAATCTCTAACAGACGAGGGCATCGACGCCCTGGTTATCGGCGCCGGCCCCTCAGGGGCGACGGCAGCACGCGTGCTGGCTGAAAGCGGCTACCGGGTCACTGTCCTCGAACAGGGGGATTGGCCATCGGTCGCCGACTACCCGAGCACGTCCCTCGAGCGGGAACTCGTCGTGGCCGGACCGTGGAATCCCAACCCGAACATCCGCAAGGGCCCCAGCGATTACCCGGTCAACGACGACGAGGCCGACGTCCACACCTTCATGTTCAACGGCGTCGGCGGCAGCTCGGTGATGTTCGGCGCTGAATGGCCGCGAATGATTCCCTCGGACTTCCGGGTGCGGACCCTGGACGGAGTCGCCGACGACTGGCCGCTGACCTACGAGGACCTGCAGCCCTACTACGAGATGGTCGACGAGATCATCGGCGTCTCCGGCCTCGGCGGCAACACCGCCTACCCTCCCGGCGCAGCACCTCCACAGCCACCGCTACCTATCGGCCGGATCGGCCGGATCGCCGCACGTGGCATGAACAAGCTCGGCTACCAGTGGTGGCCGGGAACCCACGCGATCCTGTCCAAGCCGGCGGACGGACGTTCGGCCTGCGCCCGATGGGCCACCTGCGTCGCCGGCTGTCCAGAAGGGGCGAAGAGCTCGTTCGATGTCAGCATGTGGCCGGGCGCGCTAGCAGCGGGAGTGCAGCTCGTCACCGGCGCCCGCGTCCGGGAGATCACCGTCTCGGCGCGGGGCCTGGCAACCGGGGCGACCTGGATCGACCGATCAGGCGTCGAGCACCATACGAAAGCCCCGGTCGTAGTCGTCTGCGCGAACGGGGTCGGCACGCCACGACTGCTGCTGCTGTCGTCGTCGAAACTGTTTCCAGACGGCCTCGCCAACTCCTCCGGCTACGTCGGTCACAACCTCATGATGCACCCGACGGCCACCGTCCTCGGGGGCTACGAGGAGGATCTGCAGAGCTACCTCGGGCCCATCGGCAACCCCATCTGGTCGATGCAATTCGCCGAGACGGACACCACCCGCGGATTCCATCGCGGATCGAAATGGACCATCGCCGGTGTACCCGGCCCGGTCGAATTACTGCAGCGCATCTACAGCATGCCCCTGGTTCAGCGCAGTGGCGCAGCAGGCCACGAGCTGGTGGAGCGATTCTGTGGCCGATCCTTCGAATGGGTAGCCGCCATCGAAGACCTGCCCGAATTCGACAACACCGTCACCCTCGATCCCCAGCTCGTCGACAGCGACGGCATCCCCGCACCCAAACTGCGCTACAAGATGTCGGAGGAGAGCTCACGCGCACTGGATTGGCACATCGACCGCCTCACCGAAGTCCACGAGGCCTCAGGCGCAGTCTTCACC
>NZ_JBHWZY010000208.1:0-9195 GCF_042727815.1 Nocardia sp. NPDC060220 | reverse complement strand
GGGCCGCGAACTCGAGCGCGCCAGCGCTCCGAATATTACAGCGCTTGGCCCTTGTCGATGTTCGGTGCCGGTGCGGCCTTGGGCTGCGCCGGGTTGATCGCCGCGTTGTTGTTGCCGGTGGGCAACGCGTCACCGCGCATGGAGGCGCGGATCTGCTCGAGCTTGCTGTGCCCGGCCATCTGGACGCTGGCCTGCTGCACCTCCATCATGCGACCCTGCACCGTGTTCTGCGCCAGCTCGGCCGAGCCGAGCGCGTTGGCGTAGCGGCGCTCGATCTTGTCGCGCACGGCGTCCAGGCTGGGCGTGGAGCCCGGCGCGGACAGGGTGGAATCCATCTGCTGCAGCGAGGCCGAGACCTGCTCCTGCATCTTGGCCTGCTCGAGCTGGCTGAGCAGCTTGGTGCGCTCGGCGACCTTCTGCTGCAACATCATCGCGTTCTGCTCGACCGCCTTCTTGGCCTGTGCGGCGGCCTGCAGGGACTGATCGTGCAGCACCTTGAGGTCTTCCACCGACTGCTCGGCGGTGACCAGCTGGGCGGCGAACGCCTCGGCGGCGTTGGTGTACTGGATCGCCTTCTCGGTGTCGCCCGCCGCCTGTGCCTGATCGGCCAGGGTGACGGCCTGACGGGCGTTGGCGTTGAGCTTCTCGACCTCGTCGAGCTGGCGGTTCAGCTTCATCTCCAGCTGACGCTGGTTACCGATCACCGACGCCGCCTGCTGCGACAGCGCCTGATGCTGACGCTGCGCCTCCTCGATAGCCTGCTGAATCTGGACCTTCGGATCCGCATGCTCTTCGATCTTGGAGTCGAAGAGGGCCATCATGTACTTCCAGGCCTTCACGAACGGATTAGCCATCGATTGATCCCGCCTCCATCTGTGCGTCGCTCGTGCGACTGGTGGTACGCGACCGTCACGCACCAGATACGTGCTTATCCTTCACCATGCGGCACCCGGACCGGCAGTGGCCGGACCGATCGACGCCTGATGAGAATCTATCCGTTCTCACCAGCGGTGTGCAGCGTCTCGCGCGCCGGGCGCAGGGTTCGCCGCGTCACATTCCCTTCACCAGTACCAGCATCTCGGCCCTCGGGGCCGGGATGACGATGCGGGTGTCTTCGGCGATGCCGATGCGCGCGCCCTGCTCGGCCGCCGCGCTCGCGGAGGCGGAAGCCTCGCCCGCGGCGGGTTCGGGCAGGGTGGCGGGCTCGGCTTCGGCGGGCTCGCGCTCGGCGGCGGGGCCGGTCAGCGCGGGTTCGCGCGGCGCGGAGCCGTCGGCGCCCGCCATCAGGGTGCTCACGTCCCAGAGCACGCGCGAGAGCGGCACGTCGAGTGCCTCGCAGATGCTGGCGAGCAGTTCACTGGAGGCTTCCTTGCGGCCGCGCTCCACTTCCGACAGATAGCCGAGGCTCACGCGCGCCGAGGTCGACACCTCGCGCAGCGTTCGATGCTGGGCGAGACGCGCACGCCGCAGACTGTCCCCGATTGCCTCCCGCAGCAGCGTCATCTCGTTCTCCTCCACCTCGTGTCACCGCCGTAGCGGTGCTCACCTCTTTCTGGCACAACGTCGAGCATGGACCGGTGGTTCCCGAACCGGGCTACTTCACACTGACACAGCGCAGCAACTCCCGCACCGCACTGTGCACCGCACCGAGTCTGATCGTCCACCGGTCACCGTGCAGTTTCAACCGGACCACTTCGCTGTGATGTGGACCGGCCAACCCGAGGTATACCGTGCCGACGGGATGCCCGTCCTGGGAATCGGGTCCGGCGACCCCGGTCAATCCCAGACCCCAGTCCGCGCCACACTGCTCCCGCGCCCCCACAGCGAGCTGTTCGGCGGTCGAGGCGGCGACCGGTCCGTCGGTACGGAGCAGCTCGTCGTCGACACGGGCCAGACTGTTCTTGAGGTCGGTGGCGTAGACGATCAAGCCGCCCCGCAGCACCGCGCTCGCACCGGGAACTCCCGCCACCGTGGCCGCGAGCAGGCCCGCGGTGAGCGATTCGGCCGTGGCGACGGTCTGACCCGCCGCGTTCAGGGCCTCGACCAGTTCGGCGACCGGCGCACCGTCGACGAGCGGATCACTCACGAGCGCGACCGTCCACCCGCCAGCCACACCCTGGCCGCCTGCCCCACATAGTCCAAACCGGTGACCACCGTCAGCGCAACGGCCAGATACATCAGCCACATGCCCGCGGTGGCGAAGATCCCCGACAGCGGCAGCACCAGCAGCGCGATCGCCACCGACTGCACCAGCGTTTTGAGCTTGCCGCCGCGTCCGGCCGGGATCACCCCGCGCCGCACCACCACCAGCCGCAGCAGCGTGATGCCGATTTCACGGCCGCAGATGACCAGGGTGATCCACCACGGCAAGTCCCCGAGTACCGAGAGCCCGATCAGCGCGGCTCCGATCAGCGCCTTGTCCGCGATGGGGTCGGCGAGCTTGCCGAAATCGGTGACCAAACCGTATTTGCGGGCCAGTTGCCCGTCGAAGCGGTCGGTGATCGCGGCCAGGCCGAAGACCGCCGCGGCGATGACCCGCCAGCGGGTGTCGTGCCCGCCCTCGGCGAACAGCGCCAGCACGAACAGCGGCACCAGCACGATGCGCGCGATGGTCAGCACGTTGGCGATATTGAGCAGCGGAACCTGCGTCTCCGCCACCCCGTGCATCGGCGTCACCGCACTCGACCCACGATCGATCTCTTCGGGTCGCACGCTCATGCCCTGTCCTCGTGGCATGACCGGGCGCCTCGCGTGGCCACGCGAGCTACCGCCTCCAGACGCTGACCGTTCATGCGCTGCCCTCTCGGCACTCACCGGCACTGCGCCGAAATCCAACGGTTTCGCGAGCTGTTTGCTCGCACGATCGGTGCCGCGCGATCCGGTCGTCGAGCCCGGCGCGATGCGAGGAGCGGAACGACAGGATGTGCGGCACATCTTCAGACTATCGGTAACCCGGCCGACTACTGTGCACCCATGACCTCACGGGGACCCTTGAGCGGTTCGACCAGCGACGCGCATACTGCCGCGCCCACTGTGGCGCCTGTTTCCGGCGTGGTCGTCCGACGAGCGCGAACCTCCGATGTCCCCGAGATCAAGCGCCTGGTCGACGAGTACGCCGGGCGCATCCTGCTGGAGAAGAACCTGGTCACACTGTACGAATCGGTCCAGGAGTTCTGGGTCGCCGAGCTCGACGGGCAGGTCGTGGGCTGCGGCGCGCTGCACGTACTGTGGGCCGATCTGGGCGAAGTGCGCACTGTCGCAGTGGATCCCGTCGTCAAGGGCCGCGGCGTCGGCGGGGCGGTGGTCGAGCACCTGGTCACCGTCGCCCGCGAACTGCAGTTGCAGCGTGTGTTCGTGCTCACTTTCGAGGTGGACTTCTTCGGCAGGCACGGGTTCGTCGAGATCGACGGCACGCCCGTCACCGCCGAGGTGTACGCGGAGATGTGCCGCTCCTACGACACCGGTGTCGCCGAATTCCTCGACCTCAGCTTCGTCAAGCCGAACACCCTCGGTAATACCCGCATGCTGCTGACCCTGTAGAGAATCCCTCGCGAGAAAGTGATCGACTGTGCCGATCTTCGCTGTCCACTACACCTACTCCGACGCGACGGCGGCCGACCGCGCGACCAACCGACCCGAGCATCGCGGCTGGCTGAACGCGCTCGTCGACGCGGGCACGGTGCTCAGTAGCGGGCCCTACCCCGACGGTTCGGGCGCGCTGCTGCTGTTCCGCGCCGAGGACGCGCCCTCGCTGACCGAACTGCTGGGCAACGACCCGTTCGCGAAGCTGGACCTGATCGACGCCGTCCGCGTGGTCGAGTGGTTGCCGGTGATGGGCGCCTTCGCCGAGTAGCGCAGCCCGGAGACAGAGCTGCCCGGAACCCTTCAGGTTCCGGGCAGCGTCGTCCGCGGTGGTGTCAGGCTTTGTTGGTGTTACGGGTGCGCAGCAGGCTCGCCACCGTCGCGATGACCAGAATGCCGATGATCACGCTCAGCGAGAACGCCGTGGAGATCTCCGGGACGCTCACGTGCTCACCGCCGTTGATGAACGACAGTGTGTTCTCGTGCAGCGCGTGCAGCACGAGCTTCACGCCGATGAACGCCAGGATCGCGGCCAGGCCGTAGGACAGGTACACCAGGCGGTCGAGCAGGCCGCCGATGAGGAAGTACAGCTGGCGCAGGCCCATCAACGCGAAGGCGTTGGCGGTGAACACCAGGTACGGCTCCTCGGTGAGACCGTAGATCGCCGGAATCGAGTCCAGCGCGAACAGCAGGTCGGCGAAACCGATCGCCAGCAGCGCGAGCAGCAGCGGCGTCACCACGCGTTTGCCGTTGATCCGGGTGACGAGCTTGTCGCCGTCGTACTCGTCGGTGGTGGGCAGGATCCGTTTGGCCAGCGAGACGATGTAGCTGTCGCGCTTCTTCTCGTGTTCGACCTCGTGTCCGCTCTCGCGCAGCAGGTTGATCGCGGTGTAGATCAGGAACGCGCCGAACAGGTAGAACACCCAGCTGTACGCGCTGATCGCGGCCGCGCCGACCGCGATGAACACACCGCGCATCGCCAGCGCCAGCACGATGCCGATCAGCAGCACCTTCTGCTGGTAGATCCGCGGCACGGCGAAGGTGCTCATGATGATGAGGAAGATGAACAGGTTGTCGACCGAGAGCGCTTTCTCGGTGACGAAGCCCGCGTAGTACTCCCCCGAGAACGTGCCGCCCCATTTCCAGGCGACGAACAGGCCGAACAGCAGCGCCAAGCTGATGTAGACAGCCGACCAGATGCCCGATTCCTTGAAGGTGGGCTCGTGCGGGGTGCGCACGTGGGCGAAGAAGTCGAAGACGAACAGGCCGAGGATCACCAGTCCGGTGATCACCCACTCGAGCGTGGTCACCTGCATGTGGTGGTCCGATCGATGAAGTTCATGTCGCCCATCATGCCCGAATTGTCCGTTTCAGTCGGCTTTGCGGAACGATTGCCCGTCATGATTTCACACACATCGGCGGGCGACGCACCCGCCGCGCACACGGAAAAGCGCTTTCGCCCGGTTCGCGAGCGCTGCTACCGTCACCGCATACCCCGACCACAGCCCCGAGAGGAGCGAGCCGTGTACGAATCCACCGCGCAGAACCAGCGCCCCACCGCGATGCACCGGCTCAGCCCCGGTGCCGTGAAGTCGGGTACCCGCCTCGCGCGCGCCCGCTTCATCGCCTGACAGGCGATTTTCGCCCGACCCCGGGCCATGTCCCGACCATGAGCCGTGCCAGGTCCCTCCTCGTTCGTCGCCGCCTGCTTCCGGCACGGTCAGAGCAAACCGGGAACGGCGTCACTCGTCCTCGGACGCACCGGGATCGCCGCCACGGATCGACCACAGCAACCCGTCCAATTCGTCGGGCTTGATGAGCACGTCACGCGCCTTGGAACCCTCACTGGGCCCGACCACGCCACGCGTCTCCATCAGGTCCATCAACCGGCCCGCCTTGGCGAAGCCGACGCGCAGCTTGCGCTGCAGCATCGAGGTCGAACCGAACTGTGAGGTGACCACCAGCTCCACCGCTTGCAGCAGCACGTCCATGTCGTCGCCGATATCGGGGTCGACGTCCTTGACCTCGCCGGCCTTGGCCGCGGTGACACCCTCCTGATATTCGGGTTCGGCCTGGGTCTTGCTGAACTCGACGACGGCCTGGATCTCCTCGTCGGAGATGAACGCGCCCTGCAACCGGGTCGGCTTGCCCTGACCCATCGGCAGGAACAGACCGTCGCCCATGCCGATCAATTTCTCCGCGCCCGGCTGGTCCAGGATGACGCGCGAGTCGGTGAGCGAGGAGGTGGCGAACGCCAGCCGCGAGGGCACATTGGTCTTGATCAGACCGGTCACCACGTCCACCGAGGGCCGCTGGGTGGCCAGCACCAGGTGGATACCCGCGGCACGCGCCTTCTGGGTGATCCGCACGATCGCGTCCTCGACATCGCGTGGTGCGGTCATCATCAGGTCGGCCAGCTCGTCGACGATGGCCAGGATGTACGGGTAGGGCCGGTAGACGCGTTCGCTGCCCAGCGGCGCGGTGATCTTGCCCGAGCGCACGTTCTTGTTGAAGTCGTCGATGTGGCGGACCTTGTTGGCCTGCATGTCCTGGTAGCGCTGCTCCATCTCCTCGACCAGCCAGGCCAGCGCGGCGGCGGCCTTCTTCGGCTGGGTGATGATGGGCGTGATCAGGTGTGGAATGCCCTCGTACGGCGTGAGCTCCACCATCTTCGGGTCGATCAGGATCATCCTGACCTCCTCGGGGGTGGCCCGGTGCAGCAGCGAGATCAGCATCGAGTTCACGAAACTCGACTTACCCGAACCGGTGGAACCGGCCACCAGCAGGTGCGGCATCTTGGCCAGGTTCGCCGAGACGAACTCGCCCTCGATGTTCTTGCCGAGACCGATCACCAGCGGATGGTGGTCGTTGCGGGTGTGCGGCGACTTCAGAACGTCGGCCAGGCGCACCAATTCGCGGTCGGCATTGGGCACTTCGATGCCCACGGCCGACTTACCGGGGATGGGCGCGAGCAGGCGCACGTTCTCGGTGGCGACGGCGTAGGCGAGGTTGCGGGCCAGCGCGGTGATCTTCTCGACCTTGACGCCGGGACCGAGCTCCACCTCGTAGCGAGTGACGGTGGGGCCACGCACGAACCCGGTGACGGCGGCGTCGATCTTGAACTGCACCAGGACTTCGGTGATCGCCTCGATCATCGATTCGTTGGCCGCGGAACGCTTCTTGGGCGGGTCGCCGTCGAGCAGCAGTGTCAGCGGGGGCAGCGTGTAGTCGCCGTCGACGACCCGATCGGTGACGAACTCCGGTTCCGGTGGCGGCGGCGGGGTCTGGTCGACCGGCTTGACCACCGGCCGCTTGCGCGCCGGTTTCGGTGCGGGCGCGGGCGGTTCCTCGATCGGCTTGGCATCGCGCAGCGGCGGTTCGCCCAGTGATTCGGTGACCGCGTCGGAGCCGCCGAACTCGTCGGGCGGGTAGTTGTCGTCGGGGTTACGGCCACGGCGACGGGTTCGGTTGCGGTGCACCGGGAATCCGTCGGCGTCGTAGTTGGCCGGGTCGTAGGGGTCGCCGTCGTCGGCGTATTCGCCGAGGCCGAAGTATTCGCTCAGCTTGGCAGGCACCTCGCGCACCGTGGTACCGGTGAGCAGCAAGACGCCGAACATCATGGCCAGCAACAGGATCGGCAGCGCGAGCCATGGTGTGAGCCCCTGGCCGAGCGGTCCGCCGATCGCATAGCCGAGCGCGCCGGCCGCGGTGGCGCGGCCGTCCGCGCCGGTGGGGGAACCAGCTGCCAGGTGCCAGACTCCCAGGGCGGGAAGCACGACGAGTAGCCCACCGAGGACCAGCCGTGGCCGGATCTCCGGATGTGGTTCGGTACGCATCAGCACCACCGCGAGCGCGACCAGCAGAATCGGCGCCAGCGCGGCCGCGGAACCGGCGATCGCCCGGACGATGTCTTCGAGGAAACGGCCGACCGGTCCGCCCGCCGACATCCACATCGCGGCGGCGATGATCGCGCTCAACGCGATGAGCGCCAGGCCGATGCCGTCGCGCCGGTGCCCGTGGTCCAGGTCGCCTGCCCGGCTCAACGTGCGGGTGGTGGCGCCGACGCCGCGCGCCAGCATGGTCCAACCGCTCCCGATCCCGCGGCTGATCACCGCCAGCGGTGCGGTGTTGGAGGCCCGTTTGACCGGCCTGCGTACGGGCGTGGTGCGCCCACGCGGAGCCGCCGTCGCTCGCGGGGTCGCCGAACGAGACCGCGCCGCCGGCGTCTGCCCCCTGGTCGATCCCGCCCGCGCACGAGAGGTCGTGGTGCTGCGGGACTTACCTGCCATGACCATCAGGCTAGCCGCTCGAACACCTCCGAGACCATCCGCAACACTGGTCCCACCGTGCTCGCCGCGGTGATCCAGGGTGGATGCGCAGGTCGCAGCGCCCCGGTCAACGCGGGGAAATCTCGCCGGGAACCGCGTTTCGCGGGCCCGAACTTACGGAATCCTTGTCGATCGCCACTGATTCGGGCGTGAGCGGGCTCGCGCGTCTAGCGCGGGCGCCGTAACCCTCGGTACGTTGACTGCGCTCTATCGGGTCGTCGACCCGTGCAGATGAAGGGGACGCTACAAGTGAAGAGAATGCTCACCAGCGCGGCCGTGCTGGGTGCCACCGCAGCCGCAGTGTTCGCGGGGCACATCGCACCGGCCCAGGCGCAGTCGGGCAACTACGGCGCCATCGCGGTGTCGGTCAAACCGGGGGTTTACGGATACGCCACGGACTACGGCAGCTACGCCGATGCCGAGGCCGGTGCCATGTCGGCCTGCCTGCGTGGCGGCGGCGGTGGCGGGTGTGACGTGAAGGTGTCCTACCGCAACGGGTGTGGAGCCATCGCGATCTCGCGCGGGTGGTGGAGCTACGGCTCCGCGTCGACGATCGGCGGCGCGAAACGCGAAGCGCTGAACAACAATCCGGGCAACGCCTACATCAAGCACTGGAACTGCACCAGCGGCTACCAGCTCTAGCCCGACCGTTTCGACCATGATCATGGGAGTTGTAGTGAACAACCGTCCAGTGAAATCCGCTGCCGTTCTCGTCGCGATCGTCGCGGCGCTCGGCCTCAGCGCGTGCAGTTCCGGCGCCGACTCGACCAGCACGAGCGCGGGAACCACCACCAGCAAGGGCGGCGCCTTCGAAACGGGCGACGCCAAGTCGGGCAAGGAAGAGGGCGGTGAGCCCGCGGCCACCACGGTGCCCAACCTGCCCAAGCCGACCGCCGCCGAGCTGAACGCCCGGTTGAACAAGGCCCTCGCGGGCCAGCTCACCGGCGAGGAGAAGAAGACCTACATCGAGGACGCCGACCAGGATCCGATGCTGGTCGACAAGTTCGTCGAGGCGGCGAAGCAGAACAACGTCAAGGTCGCCATCACCACCGTCGGTGACCCCGCCGACGGCAAGCTCAAGGCGAACGCCGATGTCACCATCGACGGCGCCCCGGTCAAGGACGCCTTCGTCGACTTCGTCGCCGAGGACGATTCCTGGAAGGTGTCGCACGTGTTCGCGTGCAACATCGTGAAGTCGGCGCAACTCGACTCCGCGGCCTGCCAGGCCTGAGCCACAGTCCGAATATCGCATCCGAATATCGGGTCCGAATATCAAGAAAACCGC
>NZ_JBHWZY010000207.1:0-9197 GCF_042727815.1 Nocardia sp. NPDC060220 | reverse complement strand
AGACAGGGATGTGCCGATGCGGGAGATCGCCCGGCGCGCCCAGGTCGGCCCCGCCACCCTCTATCGCCATTTCCCGACCAAGGAGATGCTGGTCGCCGAGGCGTTCACCGATCAGATGCTCGCCTGCCGGACTCTCGTGGACGAAGGGCTCGCCGACCCTGATCCCTGGCACGGCTTCTGCCGCACCGTCGAGAAGCTCTGCGAGCTGCAAGCCCGCGACCATGGATTCGCCGCAGCCTTCATGTCCGCCTACCCGCACGCGCTGGACTTCGCCGCGATCCGCAACTCCTCGCTCACCGGCGCCGCCGAACTGATCCGCCGCGCCAAGAACACCGGCCACCTGCGCCCCGACATCGTGGCGGACGACCTCATCCTCATGATCATGGCCAACAACGGCATCCATGCGGGCACATCGGCAGCACGAATCGCGGCCTCGCGCCGCTTCGCTGCCCTCATGATCGAGGCGTTCCGGGCCTCACCGAGTTCTGTACCGCTACCGCCGGTGCCACGATTGATGCCCCCGATGCCCCGACGCAAGCCTGGCAGAAACGCGGATGATCGGAGGTAGGGCTGTGCCGACCACGGGCAGTGGGCGGCCGAGTCGGTTCGTGCGGTGAGCGAGTGAGGTCCACCGACTGCGCCCGCTCGGGCTCGGGCGAGGCGGTCAGTAGTTGAAGTCGGGTGCGTCGATGGGAACGACTGGGGGCCAAGGGTTGTGGTGCAATTCGCGCTCGGGGATGCGGACGCCGTGGAACCAGCCGTGGGTGGGGTCGGTGGGGGAGGTTTCGCCGGCGTCGATGTAGTCCAAATGCAGCCAGGACCATTGTTCGTGCGCGGGGCAGGGGCCGGTTCGCGCGCCGGGATCGCTGACTACGTCGGATTGGACGAGAACGTCGAGGTGGTAGGCGGCGGAGAACCAGCGTGCGGTGTCGCGTGCGGCGGGATCGGGGTCGCGGTGCCAAGTGGTGCTCAGCGCGCGCTCGTCACCGAGACCGCCCGCGCCTATCGAGCGGGCGGCCAAACGTCGGACCATGGGCGCAGATTCGGTCAGGTCCGCGCATATGCCCTGGGTGACAAGGGAATTGGCGTAGTGTCCCGGTCCGTTCACCGAGATCATCACCCCACCGGGGATCCGGCGGTCGTGATGACGGCGCAGATGGGCACCGGTATGGAACAGCTGCACACTGCCTTTGAACAGGCGCAGCACCCCGTCGCTACCGCGCAGCGGGATCGCCTCGGTATAGATCACGTCGGGCCGCACGAGTGCCAGTTCGGTGAGGTACAGCGATGCCAGCTCGGTGCACAGACGGGCGAATGCGGGGCCTGGCCGGGCGTGAGCCAGACACCGGCTGTTGAAGATCACCAGAAAGGCACTGCTCAATCCGCGCGCGGCCCGCTCCTTCCAGGTGCGTCGGTCTGCGGCGATGCGGGCTGAGATCGCGTGCGGCCCGGCCGCGAGCGTCTGTTCGCCGACCCAGCACAGATCCATCGCCAATCCTCGCGCTGGTGTGCCGGACTTGGTGGCCATCCGTCCGAAAACACACGGCTGGTGCCGGGCCGCCCAGTCCAGAAACGCCGCGCGTTTGGTCTGCTCATCGGCGGCGGACAGCAGAATCTCGTTGGCGGCGTCGATATCGGGGCCGAACGATGTTCCTGCTGGAAATCGGGGCAGTTCGGAGAGTGTGTCGAGCGAGATACCAGCCGGAATCGGTGTCATCGTTGCCTCGGTGTCGGGGGCGATGAAGCTTCTGGACCGGCCAAGTCTGCCCTGCGGTCATCCCGATCGCACGCCGCCACTCCGTGTGGCTGAACGCGGTGCCGAACCGAAATGGGTCACTGCCGAGTCGGTGCGGAAGGACGCACGAATGGATCGACGCCAGCGAGTGCCGCACTGGCGGCCCACAGTTCGGCAGCAGTGTCGTGGTCGGTCATGTGCGCGTGGGGCGTTTCACGATGCGGTTGCCCTCGAAGACCGAACACCCTTGGCCCCCAGAGTTGCCCGCCGTCTATCTCGCTGTCGAGAACGGCTCGGACAATGGTGGCGGCCGCCGCGTGTTTGCCGTGTAGCGCAACACCCGCGGGTAGTCCGCGCAGGCGCTGGGCGGTGGTGCGAACGAACAGCGGTGGCCGAGACGGTGTCAGTGAGTCCAAGGCACCGCCGGGGTGGACGACAATGCTGGCGATGTCGGCAGCATGCGCGCGCAGACGACGATCCAGTTCGAAACCGAACAGCATTTGGGCCAGCTTCGATCGCCCGTAGGTGCGCTTGGGCCGATAGTCGTGCTCGGATTGCAGATCACCGAGATCGAGTCGCTCCGACCGCGCGGCGAAGCTGCCCACCGTGATCACCCGGCTGTTCGCTGTCGCGGCCAATAGTGGTGCCAGATGTGCGACCAGTGCGAAGTGCCCGAGATGGTTTGTCGCGAACATCAATTCGTGTCCGTGAGCACTCATGCGACGATCGGGACCGGACAGCAGGATTCCCGCATTGAGCACGATCGCGTCCAGACTGTCGACATCGAGGGCGCCCACCGTCACCGACAGTGCGGACAGATCCGAGAGATCCAGACGCACGCACCGCAGTCGTGCATCGGGAACCCGTGCCCGGATCGCGCGTACCGCGAGGTCGCCCTTGGTGGTGTCGCGGCAGCCCAGCACCACCGTGGCACCGTTGGCCGCGAGCTGCTCGGCGGTGAAGTATCCGATGCCCGCGTTGGCACCGGTCACCAGAATGTTCTTTCCCTCGGCTCGTCGGCCGCTGTGCCACGTCATGTCATCGACTCTGACAGCGGACCCTTGCACCGCCCTTGCACGCTACTGTCCTGGCGTGCGAAGGGACGGCCTGGTTGTTTCCCGCCGACAAGGTCATCGCTATCGTGAACGACAAGGTCACTGTCCAGTCGGACCTGGGCCGACCCGGCCGAGGTGGCTGTTCGATCGGAGAGAGTGGCGTCGGATCATGGCAGAGGACCTGACCGTGACTCGGGGGCTGGTGATACCCGCGTCCGAGTTGCGCGAGCGGTTCTCACGGTCGTCCGGCCCGGGAGGGCAACACGTCAACACCACCGACAGCCGGGTAGAGCTGTCCTTCGACCTCGCCAACTCACCCTCGGTGCCGGAGTGGCTGCGCACCCGGATGCTCGACCGCCTGGCCACCCGCCTGGTCAACGGTGTCCTCACGATCGCCGCATCGGAGCAGCGCGCACAACTGCAGAACCGCGCGGCCGCCCGCGAACGCCTGACCTCGCTACTCCGCGATGCCGCTGCCGCCCCGCCACCCGTTCGCCGCGCCACCAAGCCCTCGCGCGGAGCGAAGGAACGACGCATCTCCGCGAAGAAGCGGCGCGGTGTCACCAAACGCAACCGCCGCGCGTCCCCCGACGACTAGCCGACGGCATCCCTCGGCGGCGGCACAACAAACGAAATATTCCGCGAGGTCAGGCCCGGAACAGCAATATGCGGCCGAGCGGATGCTTCGTGCGGTTGATGGGGGCTGCGTGCACAAGCCCCGGGGCGTACGATCACAATGATCTTGGTTTTCTTTCTTGCCTGCTGTGTTGAGTGCGTGATTTCACTCCCATGACCTGGACAGGAAGGCCAATGATGACCGTTGCAGCGAGCACACACGACCGAGCGAATCTCTTCGATGAACTCGATGATGCGATCAGCGAAATCACCGCTGGCCGGCCAGTGATCGTGGTCGACGACGAGCACCGCGAGAACGAGGGCGACTTGATCATGGCCGCCGAACTGGCCACGCCTGAAACGCTCGGGTTCTTCATTCGCTACACCGGAGGAGTGGTGTGTGCGCCGATGTCGGTCGAGCGGGCCGAGCTGCTCGGGTTGCCGCCGATGACCGCAATGAATCAGGACTGCAAGCAGGCCGCGTTCACCGTGACCGTCGATGCGGTAGCGGGCGTGGTGTCCGGCATCTGCGCGGCCGACCGAGCCGCTACCCTGCGCGCACTGGCGGACCCGGCTACCCGGCCGGAAGATCTTCAACGGCCGGGCCACGTATTCCCATTACGAGCACATCCTGACGGGCTCGCGGCGCGTCAAGGTCACACCGAAGCCGGAGTGGAATTGATGCGGCTGGCCGGCCTGTCCCCGGTGGCGGCGATCAGCGAGGTCTGTCACGACGACGGGGCGGTGATGCGGTTGCCCGCATTGCGTGCCTTCGCCGATTCCCATGAGCTGAAGCTGATTTCGATCGATCAGCTCATCGCCGCCACCGGAACCACGGCGCCCGTTCCCTCATGAGGGAGTACGTCGAGGCCGTCTTGTTCGATCTGGACGGGACTCTCGCCGCGACCATGGAGCCCTGGGACCGCTGCTGGGCGCAATACGCCGCCGACCATGGCCATATCTGGACCGATGTCGACCGACACAGGACGCATGGCCACGGTGACTGGGCCCAGTATCTGGCCCGGGTGTGTGGTGTCGATTCCGTCGATCAGGTCATCGCCGATTGCGTGAGGGCGATGATCGACCAGCTCGAGGCCGGTCACATCGAGTTGCTCCCGGGGGTGGACGCGCTGCTGAGGGCGGTCACGAGCCGGGCGGTGACCGGTGTGGTGTCGGCTTCTCCACGCCGGTTTGTCGCTGCCACCCTCGATCATTTCGGCCTGCGCCGCTCCCTGCAGGTCGTGGTCGCTCGTGAGGACCAGACGCAAACCAAGCCCCACCCGCAGCCCTGGTTGCATGCCGCGGCCCTGCTCGCAGTCGACCCGAATACTTGTATAGCAGTGGAGGATTCGGTGGCAGGGATTCGGTCAGCGCATGCGGCAGGGATGCGGGTGCTGGCGATCCCGAGCTGGGCGCCCGACCTGTCTCCGAGCGAAGCGAAACTAGCCGAGTATCTGGCCCCTGACCACCGCCACGCCCAGCAGTGGCTGAGCAGCATGCTCACCGAATCGGCCAGCACGATCACCCGCTGACGCGAATCACGTTGCTCCTACTGCTGATGCACGGTGTCGAGAATTTGTTTGGTCAGTACGGGGCGCACGGCCACCTGTACCGACGGGAGCTGGTTGATATCCGGGTTCGAGCGGTCGATCGCACAGATGACCGTGTCGACGATCGCTCCCCGCGATCGCAACTGCTCGGTCGCGGCGACGACCGCTCCACCGGTAGTGATGACATCCTCGATCAGCACGATGCGGCGGTCCCGCACGTCGCCGCCTTCGGCAAGCTGTTGTGTGCCATAGGGTTTCGCTGCCTTTCGGATGAACAGCGAGGGCAGTCCGGTCAACTGGCTCAGCATGGTGACGAGTGGGATCCCGCCCAACTCGAGGCCACCGAGCATCTCAGTGTCTTCCGGGACCAGTGCGACCATCCGTTCGGTGATTCGTCGCAGCAGCTGAGGATCGGCCTCGAACAAGTACTTGTCGAAGTACTCATCGGCAACAATTCCCGATCGCAGCTCGAAGGACCCACTCAGCCGACAACGCTGATCAATGTCGTGAGCGAGGTCGAAAAGAACCGGGTCGTTGCGAATGTCCAGCACGACATCATGTTCGCAGACTGTCCGCGACCCAACCACTCAGCCGTCAGTCGCCCAGCTCTTCGCGCTGCCATCGGCAGACGCGGACGTTCCTGACCGCGCGGTATACGGCATTTGCGGATGCCATCGCCTAGAGGTTTGTCGCCGTGCGGACGAGGTCGGCGATGGCTTGTGATCTGCTGTGTGGTGGCCAGGCGATGACGGTGGTGACGGCCGGTGCGTCCGGCACCGCCACGATGGCGTGCTCGTGGCGTAGCTGGGTTCGGAGCGACTCGGGCATGACCGCGCAGGCCCGGCCGAGCGTGATCAGCTGGGTCAACTGGGTATGGTCGCGAACCTGTGGGCCGGGGCCGTCCGGATAGCTTCCATCGGGTCGAGGCCATCGCGGTAGGGGCAGGTCCGTCAGGGCGTTGACCTCAGCCATCGACAGGTGAGTTCGGTCGGCGAGGGGGTGTCCCGCGGGCAGGACCACGATCTGCTGTTCGGTGTGCAGGTCCTCGGTATCGAATCCGGCCGTCGTGTCGTAGGGCCGGAGGAGCAGAGCGACGTCGGCGCTCCCGTTGCGTAGCAGGGCTTCCGGTTCGCCGGGCCCGCACAGCACCACCTCGACTGCGACAGCGCAGGGGTCGGCGGCGTAGGCGTCCAGCAGCTTCGACAACAGTTCGCTGGACGCTCCTGCCTTGGTCGCCAGCACCACACCGGGCCGGTCGGCAGCGGCGCGGCGGGTGCGGCGCTCGGCGGCTTCGACCGCTCCGATCGCCAGCCGGGCCTCCCGCAGCAGCACCGCTCCGGCCGGGGTCAACGTGATCGCGCGCGTAGTGCGGTGCAGCAGAACGACTCCGAGCCGGCGTTCCAGTTGCTGGATCGCCCGCGACAGCGGTGGTTGCGCCATCGCGAGCCGTTGCGCCGCCCGCCCGAAGTGCAACTCCTCGGCGACGGCGACGAAGTATCGCAACTCCCGCGTCTCCACCGGGCCATCGTATCCGGCACTCACCACGACCAATACCCGCGCGGTATCGACGCACACCCGATCGGTCTTGGACGTCCCACCCGTGTCCGCAGCATTGTCAACGGCATGAGTGAACGGACAATCGCGCTGGTGACCGGCGCGAACAAAGGAATCGGATTCGAGATCGCGGCGGGCCTGGGCGCCCTCGACTGGCGAATCGGCGTGGGCGCGAGGGATCGACAACGCCGCGACACCGCGGTGGAGAAACTGCGCGCGGCCGGAATCGAGGCGTTCGGCGTGCCGCTCGACGTGGACGACGACGCGAGTGTCGCCGCCGCGGCCGAGCTGATCGCCGACCATGCGGGAGGGCTCGACGTCCTGGTCAACAATGCCGCGATCACCGGCAGCGTGCCACAGACGCCCACCACGGTCGATCCCGCGACCGTGCGCGCTGTCGTGGAAACCAACGTGATCGGCGTCATCCGGGTCACCAACGCGATGCTGCCCATGCTGCGCCGCTCGGCAGCACCGCGAATCGTCAACATGTCCAGCAGCGTGGGCTCGCTCGCCCTGCAGACCGCTCCCGGCCTCGACACAGGCCCGGTTCCCACTGCCTACTCGGCGTCGAAGACCTTCCTCAACGCCGTCACCATCCAATACGCCAAGGAACTGGGCGACACCAACATCCTGATCAACTCCGGCTGCCCAGGTTTCACCGCCACCGATCTCAACGGTTTGCGAGGCGTCCGCACTCCAGCACAGGGGGCGGCGATCGCGATTCACCTCGCGACTTTGCCCGACGACGGACCGACCGGCGGATTCTTCGACGATGCCGGAACAGTGCCTTGGTGACAGGCGCACGGTGCGTCCGGGCGGTCCGGGCCCTTCCCCGGATCGCTGTTCACCGCACGGTCGTGACAGGTGCGGCCTCGGCGGAGGGGGACGGGATCATCCGCTGCGGGTGCCGGATCGAGCGGTCACCCGGTCGCGCAGTATCGGCACGCCGGGTCCGGCAAGGTCATCGCAGTACGTAGATCTGCCGGCCATCGCCATGGTCAGCGCGATCGTGGTCCCGCTGACGACAGGGCCGGACCCGGCCGCAAAAGGTCCGTCGGTCGCCTCCAATCGCAGGCCGTCGGTATTGCTGCGGCTGGTGACCGTGAAGTCACGTCCGGCGTAGAAACGCGCGACTTCGGTAGCGGATTCCGTCGACGGTGTGCGCGGTAGTCCGAGGGGACGCCGGATGTCTTGTGCGTGGACAACGACTTCACCGAGCCAGGCCGCCGTGGGTCCGGGAGCCGCAAGGGTGCTGGTGACGACCGCCCGGAACCGTTCGAGGGTTTCGGCGGGAGTACTCCCACGGTGCTCGGCGAGACGCCGGTTGTTGTGCTTGTCGAAGTCGAACCGGGCACCCAGGACGCTGGACAGCCAGCGCAGCCGTCCGATGCTCGCCGCTGCGGTGAGGTGCGCGACGACATCTTCGACAACCCAGTCCCCACACAGCGATGGCCGTCCCCACTGCTGGTCGTCCAAGCCGGCGAGATCGTCGGCCAGGGCGGCACGTTCGGCGTGGGCCATCGCCCACAGGGTGTCACGGGCCAGGGCATCCGACACGAGGTACCTCCAACACTCAGTCGCCTACGGGTGCGATGCGCACCTCACGGTGTGCGGCGAAACGGGCGCGCGGAGCCGCTTCGTCGTTCTGTAGTGCAGACGCCGCGATCTGCACAGACTCATCGGTGCGTGCGTTGTGAATGTCATGTGGCCATGCCGAGGGTTTCGAGAATCCAGCGTATTGCGCGGCGAGTCCTTGTGCGATACCGGCTGCGGGTTCAGGTCCTGGACGTAGTGGTTGGTCACGCCGGGTTCGCGCTACTCGCAGACCATGAACGTCGCGTCGAAGCGCACACCGACCACGCCGACGCCACGGCCGAGATAGTCGCGATGCGCGTCGGGCTCACCACCGCCCGGATTCCTGCGGTGACAGACTGAACCGCAGTCCTCGCACACGCGGGCTGCTCGCCGAACATGCCGAAACCGGCCGGCTGCTGAACTTCCTTCTCGAATCGTCGCTTGGGCGCGGCCCCAGCTGACCGCATCGGAGGCCCTCCGGGCTGGGAGCACATCGGCGTAGCCTCGCAGGATGCGGATCGGCGAGCTGTCCAAGCGCACGGGCGTGAGTCCGCGCTCACTGCGGTACTACGAAGCGCAGGGTCTGCTGACCAGCTCACGCTCCGGCGCCGGGCAGCGCCACTATTCCGATGCCGAGGTCCAGCGTGTGTCGCTCATTCGGCAGCTGTTCGCCGCGGGTATGTCCAGCCGGGTGATCGCGACCGTGCTGCCGTGTGTGGACATTCCCGGTGACCTGGGTGTCGCCGAGGAGACGTTCGCGACGATGACGCGCGAGCGCGACCGGATCGACGCCGAGATCGCGCACCTGACCGAGAACCGAGATGCGCTCGACGCGCTGATCAGGGTCAACAGCCGGCACCGGGCGGAGCTGTCGGTGGCCGCCGAACCGGTGGCGCGGTCGGCCTGATGCTGTGACCTGCACCTCGATCGGTTGCCTCTTACATCGGTGTGAGGGGTGAGGATGGCTACAGAGCCCGGAATCACCGGGGCCGGTCATTCGAGAGGCGGCGGAAAATGGGGCAGGCGTGGGGTTTCGGCAGGTATGGCGGGCCCGAAGTGCAGGAGTTCTTCGATCGTCTCGATCCCGTTCCCGGTCGCGGCGAGGTGCTGATC
>NZ_JBHWZY010000206.1:0-9208 GCF_042727815.1 Nocardia sp. NPDC060220 | reverse complement strand
CCCCATGGCTCGACCCCCTCGGTGACGGGGCTCGACGGCCCCAGAGTCTTGACACGCGTTCATGTTTCGAGACGGACTCTCCGTGGGGAGTCCGTGCCCGTAGGGCTTCAACGGTACCTGCTTCCGCGTGCATCCGGTACGCCGCCCACCGGACGGACCGGTGGTCAGCACCGTCGAGGAGCCCCTGTCCTCGCTGGTCAGCTGCGAGTTTAACCCGCCCGCCGACACCCAGCTGGCAGGCAAGCCGGTGCGGACTTTGAAGATGCCGCGCGATACCGCGCTGGTGACGATCCTGCGCGGTGGCCGGGTCATCGTGCCGCAACCCGACGATCCGTTCGAGGGTGACGACGAACTGTTGTTCGTCACCTCGGTGGAAGCCGAAGAGGATCTGCGACTCACGCTGGCGACGCACGGCGTGCGGCCGTAAGTCCCTACGCCACTTTCAGTTCCGCGCGCAGCTTGTTGAGCGCGCGGTGCTGCATCACCCGGACCACGCCCGGGCTGGTGCCGATGGCCTCGGCGGTCTGGGCCGCGCTCCAGCCGAGCACGATGCGCATGTGCAGCACCTCTCGGTGATTCGGCGCGAGCACCTTCATCAGTTCGAGGGTGGCGGCGCGGCGCTCGTAGGCCAGCACCCACTCCTCCGGACCCGCCGAAGTACTGGCGCTGTCGGGCAGCTCGGCCGTGGGGTAGGCAGTGTGCTTCCCGCGACGGAACGCGTCGGAAACCTTGTTGGCGGCGATGCCGTAGACGAAGGCCAGGAACGACTTGCCCTGATCGCGGTAGCGCGGGATGGCGGTGACAGTGGCGATCAGGACTTCCTGGGTGACATCGTCGGCAGTCACGGTGAGATGCCCGGTGGCGCCCATACGGGCCGAGCAGTACCGGCGGACCACCGGGTGCACCAGGCGCAGGATCTCGGCGACGGCGTCGCGATCACCGGCGGCGGCCGGGCCGATCAGCGCGTCGAGTTCGGCGCCGAGGCGCTTGCTCTCCGACAGCACGGGCGCCGGGGTCTTGGCGGCGTCGCGGCGTGCTGCGGTGGCCGGTCGCTCATTTCGGTGCTCGGTTGCCATCATGGTCGCCGGTCCTCTCACGATCATCGCGTTTTTCCTACGCATTGATCGTGCGACGAACAGCCGGTCGCGACCAGATACCCCAGGGTGGGTACTTCCCCACCTCCGGCGGCGCGCTGACCACCCTTACGCGGGCACGGATTCCGTTCCGGCGCCGGGCTTGTCGGCTTTCTCGGCGGGCAGGTGCCCGGCGCGGCGCACCGCCCACACGGTGACCACCAGGGCGACCGCGGTGAGCGGCCAGCCCATGCCGATCCGCGCCACGGCCAGCCAGGTGGTGTGGTCGGTGTCGTAGAGCTGCGACTGCACCAGGTAGCGGGCGCCGAACACGACCACCCAGACCGCGGTGGCCAGGTCGTAGAGCTTGCGGATGCGCTTGTCGGTCCGCCAGCGGTGACCGTGCCCGTTGAGCGCGCCCCAGATCACCCCGACCAGCGGCCTGCGCAGCAGGATCGACACCGCGAACACGCCCGCGTACACCAGGCTGGTGTAGATGCCGAACAGGAAGAAGCCCTTGGCCTCCCCCACTCGCTGGGCGATGAGCGCGCACAGGCCGACGCCGAGGAAGCCGGAGACGGCAGGCTGGATGGGGCTGCGCTGCACCAGTCGCCAGATCAGGATGGCGGCGGCGACGCCGAGAGCGGCCCAGATGGCCACGGTGAGGCCCGCGAAGGTGTTCACCGGGACGAAAACCAGAACGGGGAGGGTGGAATAGATCAGGCCGCTGAAACCGCCGAGCTGCTCGAGCAAGGTTTGTTCGGCCTTGTCGACCTCGGTGTCGATCTCCGGGTCCACCTGTTCATCGGTGACCACGGGCAACGCCACGGTGGCTTCGGGGTCCGCGGCAGTGCGGTACTCGTCGCTGGAGGGCATACGTCAGCTGTTCCCGCGCAATTCGTAGTAGGGGTTGAAGATCACCTTGCGGCCGTCGCGGTCGCCGACGCGACCACGGACCAGAATGCGCCTGCCCGGTTCGATACCGGGAATGCGCCTGCGCCCGATCCACACCAGGGTGATGGCATCGGTGCCGTCGAAGAACTCGGCCTGCACGGTGGCACCGGCCGCCTTGGGACACGCCTCGACACTGCGGAGTCTGCCCAGAATCGTCGCCTCTTCGCCACGACAGCAATCCTTGGCCCGCCGGGCACCGGACGCATCGGCCGTCTCAGCCAATTCCTCGGCGTCGAGCTGGTCGATATCGGCGGTGAGACGACGACCGAGTCGGCGAAAATATCCCGAGTCCGGACCCGATCCCGACTTGTGTCCGCCCGTGGATGACGACATGTCACGCTTCTCCCGCTAGTTGGCCGTACACCGCCACTGTAGATGGGCAAACGCCCGGCCGCTACGCTCGGTCGGTGTTGCGCACCCCACCCCAGGTCACCGTGGTCGCCCTGCCGGGGACCGGCTCCGACGCCGATTTCGCGGCCCGCGCGTTCGGGCCTGCCGCCCTCGCGTACGGACTCGCCTTCCACGCCGTCGAACCGGACCCGCAGGCCGTGATCGGGAGCTGTACCGCGGCTTTGGACGCTGCCGCGGCGCGCGGTCCGGTCCTGGCCGCGGGCATCTCCCTCGGCGCCGCGATCGCACTCGACTGGGCAGCCGAGCACCGTACCGCGGTAGTCGGTGTCATCACAGCATTACCCGCCTGGACGGGTGCCGAAACCGCCGCGTGCCCAGCCGCATTGAGCGCCGCGGTTACCGCCGAGCAACTGCGAGCCGACGGTCTGGAGGCGGTGCTGGAGCGGATGCGCGCCTCGAGTCCACCCTGGCTGGCCGACGCACTGACCCAGTCCTGGCGTGGGCAGTGGCCGCACCTGCCCGCCGCGCTGGACGAGGCCGCCGCGTACACGTGGCCGTCGCTGGACGACTTGGCGGGCAACGACGTGCCGGTCGCGGTCGTCGGCGCCGGCGACGACCCGGTCCACCCGATCGCCGTCGCTGAGGAATGGGCGGCAACATTGCCGTCAGCCCGACTGCACCGGGTGACACTCGCCGAGCTGGGCGCCGACCCGGCGATCCTCGGGCACACCGGGTTCGCAGAGTTGAGCGCGCTGCTACCAGCGACTCTCACGCAACGAACAGCCTTGCAGGACAACTGATTTCGCGAATACACGGGTAACTCGTCCGGATACCCCCGACACCACACCCGCCCCGAACCGCAGGCTCGGTCACCCGCCGAACCACCTCCCCACGACCGGCGAAAGTCGCGGAGAGGCGGCGGAGCCACGCCTAGTTCAGGCCGAGTTGCTGCATGGCCGAACCGTCCGCGCCTCGACGCGGCTCGTCCGGCAGTTTCGGCGGGAGGGCCGAGGGCGGCGGAGCGGCCGCGGCGGCCGCCTGGGCCTCGAGCGCGTCCTGCTGGGCCTGGACCTGCTGCTGATGGGCGGCGGCCAGCTGTTCGGCCAGTTCCTGGGGCAGGACCACCGGAAGCGGGTCACGCACGGGCAGGGGGTCGGTGCCGCGGCGGACCACGGCGTCGGCCAGGACCGCGCGGGCAGCGGTGATCAGCGGGCTGCGGTCGTCGACGGCGCCCTTGGGGCCGGCGGCGACCAGCCGGATCATCCAGCGAGGACCGTCGACACCGATGAAACGCAGATCGGCGCCCTCGGTGATCGCCTTGACCTCGCGGCCCCACGGGCCCTTCTCGACAGCCACGCTCGCGCCGTCACCGCGCAGCGACTCCGCCAGATCCGCGGCGACCGTGCGCCACTGACCCGCCGACTTGGGCGCGGCGTAGGCGGCGACCGTGAGCCTGCCGTGCTCGGTGGCCAGGTGCACCGCCTGCGGGGTGCCGTCGGGACTCATCTCCACCTGCAACTGCCCGCCCTGGGGCACCGGGATGAGCACCGAGCCGAGATCGAGGCGACGCGAGATGGCCTCGTCGGAAACCTCGCTGATGTCGTAGGGGCCCGCGGCGGCATCGGGGGCATGGTCGAAATTGCCGTAGATGCGCTCATCGGTCGGAGCGTCGTCGAAGTCCAGGCGCGCGAAGTCGGGGCGCTGGAACTCGTCGGTGTCGTACTCGTCGGAGTCCGCGTCCAAGTCGTAGTCCGCCTCGTCGTACTCGACGTCGTCGTAGTCGACGTAGTCGTCGGCGGCGTCGTCACGCGCGCGCTTCTTCTTTCCGAACAGACCCATCACGCCTCCTTGTCGGCCAGGCTGGCATGCCCGCCGCTCGACCCGTACCCGCCGGTGCCACGGGCGGTGTCGTCGAGATCGTCGACCTCGGCGAAGTCGACCAACTCGACCCGCTGCACCAGCAACTGCGCGATGCGGTCGCCGCGACGCAGCTCGATGGCGGTGCGTGGGTCGTGGTTGATCAGGCACACCTTGATCTCACCGCGGTAACCCGCGTCGACCGTGCCGGGCGTGTTGACCACCGACAGACCGGCCTTCGCCGCCAAGCCGGACCGGGGGTGGATCAAGCCGACCGTGCCCATCGGCAACGCGATCGCGATCCCGGTACCGACCAGCACCCGCTCGCCCGGTTCGATGATCACATCCTCGGTGGTACAGAGGTCGACGCCCGCGTCACCCGGATGGGCACGCGTCGGCACAGGGATGCCGGGATCGAGCCGCCGCAGCGGAATCGGTGCAAGTGCGTTCACATCGGTCGAGACTACGCGGTCGAGGCCGGACCTTCTCGTCGCAGCCCTGGTGCGGTGACCTAGTGTTGAGGGGTGCCCGACCAGCCCCATTCCCCGACGACCGCGACCACAGACACCGACCACGGCGCGCCGAGCGCGCAGGGTCCGTCGCCCTACTCCGAGCGCCTGTGGGTGCCGCTGTGGTGGTGGCCGGTCGGCTTCGCGATCGCGGGCCTGCTCGCAGCCGAGATCCATATGGGCGCGCCGGGTCTGCGGGCCTGGCTGCCGTACGTGTTGCTGGCGCCGGTCCCGGTCTGGATTCTGTTGTGGATGAGCAGGCATCGCCTGGATGTCACCGTGGCCGACGATGGTACGGCGGAACTGCGCGTCGACCGCGCCCACCTACCGGTGAGCTTCGTCGCGCGCGCCGCGGCCGTCGCGCCGACGGCCAAGAGTGCGGCGCTGGGCCGACAACTCGACCCCGCCGCCTATGTGCAGCACCGGGCCTGGATCGGCCCGATGGCATTGCTGGTGCTGGACGACCCGGACGACCCCACGCCGTACTGGTTGGTCAGTACGCGTAGGCCGGACCGGGTCTTGGCCGCGCTCGGACTCCCGAGCGCGGGCTGACCCTTCCTCGCTGATCCCTACGGATCAGTCTGCATAGCCCATGCGGGTCGATCGACCGCACGGTGCCACGCACTTGCCTGCCGCTAGAGCGCGCAATCCATGCAGATGAGCTGTCCACCCTTCTCGGTGGCCAGTCGGCTGCGGTGATGCACGAGGAAACAGCTCGAGCAGGTGAACTCGTCCGCCTGCTTCGGGACCACCCGAACGCTGAGTACCTCGTCGGACAAGTCCGCGCCGGGAAGCTCGAACGATTCCGCTGTATCGGATTCGTCGATGTCCACGACGGCGGACTGCGCCTCGTTGCGGCGGGCCTTCAGCTCCTCGAGCGAATCCTCCGACACCTCGTCGGATTCGGTGCGCCGCGGTGCGTCATAGTCGGTTGCCATGTCGTCTTCCCCTCAGTCCTTACTCCGTATATCCCGGATCAGTCGATTGCCGTAACCCCGCAGGGTTCCGGCGTTCGTACCGCCCCGCCGGTGGTGCACCTCACACGTGCACCGGTCGTCTATCAGGTTCGATCGACCAGCGATCTACTCCGACAGCGTTCGGTAAACGCAGGACATGCCCTTGTTGTTCCCGCGACCGACCACCGTTTCACCGGTAAATATTCGATCTGGGCGGCCAGACAATAGCGGACCGATGGACGAAAGTCGCAATCAAACCCGCGCCGAGCCGAAACCGACGACGAATCGTCACCTGCCGGGAAACTCGCCGAGACCTCCCCGACTCGCGCACCGCCGCGGGACTCGTAGAGTGAGCGCGTGGTTTCACTGATCACCGAAGGCAGCGCGACAGATCGCGACGGCAAACCCTTTCCGCGGCGGCGGCCCGAGCTCTGGCTCGCGCTCGTCCTCGTGCTGGCTCTGGTGAGCCTGTTCGTCTGGATCACGGCGTTCCGAACCCGTGACGACAGCAACGAACCGATGGCGTGCAACGCGCCGAGCACGCCGACGGCCACCAACGCGCCGCAGCCCGCGGCACTGGGTACCCGGGTGGGTCCGACGCGACTCGCCGAGGTCGACCCGGCGGCCCTGTCGGAGTCGCGGGTGCGGGTGTTCAACGCCAACGGCAAGAGCGGCCAGGCGGGCAACATCGGCGCGGCACTGGCCGACCTCGGCTTCGCCGGCGCGCCGGGGACACAGGTCGGTAACGATCCGGTCTATGTCAGCGGCGACCTCACCTGCACCGGTCAGATCCGGTTCGGCGTGAACGGGCGGCCCGCGGCCGCGTCGGTGCAGTTGATCGCGCCCTGCGCCGAGCTGATCGAGGATCCGCGCACCGACGACACTGTCGATCTGGTCCTCGGGCAGGCGTTCGGTGAATCATTGCGACCCGGCGCCGACGCCGAGGCAGTGCTCCGGTCGCTCAAGAACCTGGCCCCCGGCGCGAGCTCGTCCTCGATCGACCCGGACCTCCTCGACGCCGCACGCGAAGTCAAGTGCTGAGCGCTCTAGTCCGGTAGCGCCGTCGGCGCGCCGACCCGGTCGAGCAGGTCGGTGAGGTCCGCGGCGATACCGGGGGCCGCGACGACGGTCAGTTCGCCCGCGGCCCCGCCGACGGTGACCGGGGGGACGTGCACGACCGCACCCGCTTCGGCGGCGATGAGGGCACCCGCGGCCCAGTCCCAGGCGTTGAGGCCGTGCTCGTAGTACGCCTCCAGCCTGCCCGAGGCGACATGGCACAGGTCCATGGCGGCGGCGCCGAGGCGGCGGATGTCGCGGATCCGCGGCAGGATCTCGGTGAGCAGCTGCGCCTGGCGGGCCCGGCGCGCGCTGCCATAGGCGAAGCCGGTGGCTACCAGGGCCACCGAGAGCGAATCCTCGCTACTGCAGCGCAATGCCACTCGAGTGCCGTCCGGTCGCACAGCGTGCGATCCAGCGCCCAGTGCGGCGCTGTAGGTGGTGGCGGCGGCGACGTCGACCACGGCGCCCGCCACGGGCTTGCCGTCGACCACCGCGCCCACCGAGACGGCGTAGCCGGGGAGCCCGTAGAGGAAGTTCACGGTGCCGTCGATCGGGTCGACGACCCAGGTGACGGCACCCGCGGCGGTGGCGCCGACATCGCCGCCGCCTTCCTCCCCCAGAATCGCGTCGCCGGGTCTGCGCTCGGCGAGCAGCGCACGGATCAGCTGTTCGGATTCGGTGTCGACGATGGTGACCGGATCGGTGACGTGCCCCTTGGTGGCCACGGCGCCTGCCACGGGTCCGTCGTCGGCGAATACCTCGGGCCTGCGGGCACGCACGTGCGCGGCGGCCGTCTCGGCGAGCTCGACGGCCAGGCGCCGCAACTGCTCGTAATCGGCGGATGTGGTGGGGGCGGTTACGGTCTCGGGCTCGGTGTATTCGGGCACCCACCCATCGCATCACATGTCGTGGCTCGTCGCGCGAGGGGTGACTACCGCTACTCTTCTCCCTGGTGTCTGCCAGGCACCTCGACCACGTCAGCAAGGGGTTGAACCATGTCCACTCGGGGGCACGCATTCGGTATCGATATCGGCGGCAGCGGGGTGAAGGGCGCCGAGGTCGATCTGGCCACCGGCCTGCTCACCCATGAGCGCATCAAGATCCCGACACCGCGGCCGTCGACGCCCGACGCCGTCGCCGGGGCGGTCGCCGAACTCGTCGCGCAGGCGGGGTGGGAGGGACCGGTGGGCGTCACCATGCCGTGCGTGGTACTCGACGGCCACGCCAGAACCGCGGCCAACATCGACCAGGCCTGGATCGGCACCGACGCCCGCGCGTTGTTCGCGAAGGCGCTGGGCGGGCGCGAGGTCACCGTGCTCAACGACGCCGACGCAGCGGGACTGGCCGAGGACCGCTACGGCACCGCGCGCGACCTCCACGGGCTGACGCTGCTGCTCACCTTCGGCACCGGCATCGGCTCCGCGCTGCTCTACGACGGCGTGCTGGTGCCCAACTCCGAGCTCGGCCATCTCAAGATCGAGGGCGTCGACGCCGAGGATCTGGCCGCGGCCTCGGTCAAGGACAACGAGGACCTCACCTACCCGGAGTGGGCGCAGCGGGTGAGTCGCGTGTTGGGTCACATCGAGGATCTGTTCTGGCCGAAGGTGATCGTGGCGGGCGGCGGCATCAGCCGTGATCACGAACAGTGGATTCCGTTGCTCACCAACCGAACTCCCGTGATTCCGGCCGTATTGAAGAACACCGCGGGTATCGTCGGCGCGGCGATGGCCATCGATGCGGGCCTCGCGCCGTAGCCCGGCGCGGCCTGCGACGCAACGCCTGGGTGGCATCGTGCCATGAGTACCCTGGTTGGATCGTTACAATGGAACACGTCCGGCGGTGAGCCGGTGAAACCTTCCGGCCGCGGCCGGTCGCGAGAAGGTCGGTGAACGAGCGCCGACTTCCCCGGCCGACGCATCGCCGGTGCAACCCGACCGACCGCTCCGCCGGAAAACCACTCTGGCGTGACGCCGCACGAGACCGTCACGAAAGGGCGTACGTGGTAGCCACGAATACCCGTCAGACCGCCGACTCGGCCTCCGACGCCGATGCCGACGACGCCGTAACCCCGGCCAAGAAGGCGCCGGCTAAAAAGGCCGCTGCCAAAAAGGCGCCGGCGAAGAAGGCCGTAGCCAAGAAGGCGCCGGCGAAGAAGGCTGCCGCCAAGAAGGCTCCGGCCAAGAAAACCGCCGCGAAGAAGGCGACCTCGGGCGAGGGCGGTGAGGAGCAGCTCGACGACGAGTCGGTCGAGGTCGACGATCTCGGTGATCTCGAAGTCGCCGAAGACGAACTCGTCGGCGAGGAAGTCGTCGTCGAAGACGTCACCGAGGAAGCCGCCGAGGTCGCCGATACCGCGGAGCCGTCCGAGAAGGACAAGGCTTCCGGCGATTTCGTCTGGGACGAGGAGGAGTCCGAAGCGCTGCGTCAAGCACGCAAGGACGCCGAACTC
>NZ_JBHWZY010000205.1:0-9225 GCF_042727815.1 Nocardia sp. NPDC060220 | reverse complement strand
CCGCTCCCACCGGGGGGCGGCGGCCGCCATCGCCTCGGGACGTTTCGACGACGAAGTCGTGCCGGTCAGCACGCCGTCGGGCACGCTGATCGACGTCGACGGACTCGTTCGCGCGAACACCAGCGTCGAGAAACTCGCCACCCTGAAACCGGTGTTCGAGAAGAACGGCACGGTCACCGCGGGTAACGCCAGCCCGCTCACCGACGGCGCGTCGGCGGTGCTGCTGATGAGCGAGGAGAAGGCGCGCGCACTCGGGTTCACCCCGCAAGCCGCCTTCCGTTCCTGGAGTTTCGTCAGCGTCGACCCTGCCGACCAGGTACTCATCGGCCCGGCGATCTCGATGCCGCGCGCCCTCGACAAGGCGGGCATGACGCTGGCCGATATCGACCTCGTCGATATCCACGAAGCCTTCGCCGCGCAAACACTGTCGGTGCTGCGCATGCTGGAGAGCGCCGAGTGGGCCAAGGCCCGTCTCGACCGCGACGAGCCGGTGGGCACCGTCGACATCGATAGATTGAACGTGCACGGCGGCTCGATCTCGCTGGGCCATCCCTTCGGCGCCACCGGCGCCCGCATGGTCACGACCATGGCCAACGAGCTGGCCCGGACCGGGAAAGAGACCGCGCTGCTGGGTATCTGCGCGGCGGGCGGCATCGGCGCGTCGGCGGTACTCGAACGCGTCTGAGGTCAGCCGGGCGCACCGGGGCGGGGACGGTGTGCCCGGATGTCCACGGTGTATCGGCTCAGTGCGGCGGCAGCGTCGAGCATGCGGACGCCACGGGCGGTGATGGTGGCCTGCCAGTCGGTGAGGGCCTTCGCCAGCGCCTCGGTGCTGCCCGCGGCGCGAATCTGCCCGATGACGGTGGCGATGTGGTCGAGGCGGTAGTGACCTCGGCGCAGGATGTGGGCGAGTTCGGCGTCACGGAGGTCGGTGGGGCCGTAGCGGCGGTAGCCGGTGGCCGGGTCCCGATCGGGAGACAGGATGTCGGCCGCTTCCCATGCCCGCAGGGTGGCCGGGGTGACTCGCAGGTGATGGGCGAGTTCGCCGATGGTTCTTGTCGTGGCCGAACCCGGTGTGGCAGAGCTCGATTCGGTGATCAGGTGGCCGACTGCCCGGCGGACCGTGGCGAGAGTCTCACGGTCTCGCAGGAGCTGGCTGTGCCCGCGGTCGATGACCGTGAGAGCCCTGTCGAGGTCGTCCGCGTGCAGCGCGCGCATGAGGTCGCCCGCCTGCGCGTGGCCGTAGGCGGGGATCAGGGTGAGGTAGGTGCGCAGCGCGGCCGCGTGCAGGTCGGTGTAGATCCGGTAGCCGGCAGGGGTGCGTTCGGCCGGCGGAAGGCATCCGTCCTGCTCGTAGTTGCGGACCGCCTGGGTCGAAATCGCGTGCTCGCGGGCCAGGTCGGACGGTCGTAGGGTTCTCACTGATTTGAGACTTTACGACAGATATCCCGAATCGACGCTGCTCGAGTCTCAACCGTTCTTTCAACGATACGGTTGATAGGTATGAGCCAGAAAATCAGCGACTTCGTCCGTTCGTCCTGTGAACTGCTTGCGCTCGGGGAACCGACGCACAAAGAACCCGGCTTCGCGTCGGTCCGCAATGAGCTGTTCGCCGAGTTGGTGGCGAGTGGGTTCCGGTCGATCGCTCTCGAAACGGATCGGGTTGCCGCGCTCGCCGTGGACGATTACGTTCGCGGCGGCCACGGCGCCTTCGACGAGGTGATGCGGACCGGCTTCTCGCACGAGTTCGGCGAACTCGACGGCAACCGGCACCTGGTCGCCTGGCTGCGCGACTACAACGCGGGCAGGCCGGCCGAGGATCAGGTCCGCTTCCACGGATTCGACGCCGCGATGGAGACGATGAGTGCGCCGAGCCCGCGGTTCTACCTCGAATTCGCCCGCGACTACCTCGAACTCGACTTCGACATCAGCGGGCCTGCCGGCAGCGACGAGCGCTGGAGCCGCACCGAAGCGGTCCTGGACGCCGACGTCTCGCCCGGTGCCACCCCCGACGCCGAGCGGTTGCGGGTGATGGCCGACGACATGCTCGCCCTGCTCTACACCCGTGCACCGGAACGGATCGCGGCCACGTCACTCGCCGAGTGGCGAAGGGCGGCAATTCATCTCACCGCCGGACTCGGCCTGCTCCGGTATCACCGGCAGGCGGCCCAGCCGACGGAGGACGGCGTGCGATGGAACAGCCTGGCCGCCGCCCGTGACGCGCTGATGGCCCAGAACCTGCTCGACATCCGGTCCGCCGAAGCACGCCGTGGTCCGACCCTGGTGTACTCGCACAACCTGCACCTGCGGCGCAACACCAGCGTCATGCAGATGGGGCCGATGGAGCTCGTCTGGTCCGGCGCGGGGGCGATCGTCGGATCGCTCCTGGGGGAGCACTACGGGGTGATACTCGGCAGTCTGGGACGCAGTGACGGCCTCGAACTCGCCGAACCCGGGCCGGGCACCTTCGAACACACGCTGCAGAACCGCATCGGCACCTGGGGTTTGATCCCGGCGGCAGAACTCGGACCCGGACACACCCGCACCGATGTCACCCAGGAGCAGGGGTACTTCCCGCTGGACGCGGACACCGTGCGCGTGACCGATACGATCCTGCACCTCAGCGTGGGCCGGGCGCCGACATCGGTCAGCTAGCCGAGTCGCGCTGTGCCGAGCCGGCCAATTCCTCCAGGTAGGAGGCGACACCGTCCTCGTCGTTGGCCGGGAGCACCCGGTCGGCGAGTGCGATGACCTCGGGTGCCGCGTTGGCCGGAACCAGCGCGGTACCCGCCCAGGTCAGCATGGCGACATCGTTGAGCGCATCGCCCGCGGCCGCGACCTCCGACAGGTGGATGCCGTCGAGCGCGCACAATCGGGCCAGCGCGCTGGCCTTCGAGACACCTTCCGCGGCCATCTCCATGTACGCGGCGCCGGAGTGGGTCAGCTCCACGCCGGTGATCCCGACCGCCACCGCCTTGCGGTAGAGCTGGGCGCCCGGTAACTCGGGATGACGGGCGACGATCTTCACCATCGCGTCGACGCCCGTCGGCAAGATATCGGACAGTTCCATCTCGTGCGGGTTGCGGTGGTGATCGGCGAAGGTGCACAGCGCGGCATAGGCGGGCTCGGCGACGAACCGGGTGGCGCCGACATTGGCGAACACCACACCGGGAATCAGATCGCGGATCTGCGCCATCACCGCACCCGCCGCGCCGGTGTCGATCGAGACCGTGTCGATGATCTGCGGGGTGCCGTCGGCCAGGTCGAGCAGCACCGCGCCGTTGGCACACACCGCTTTGCCGCGAAAACCGCACGACTGCGCCAGCTCGTGGACCGAATGGCGGGCCCGGGCCGTCGCCCACACCACCTCGATGCCCGCGGCTTGCGCGCCGGCCATCGCTTCGGCGGTACGCGGCGAGATCGTGCGATCGGAACGCAGCAAGGTGCCGTCGAGGTCGGTGGCGAACATCCGGATACCAGTCACCCGATCATGCTTTCACGCTCGGGGCCGTCCAACGGAGGGGGTTCACCCCGGTCAGGTGGCCTGGCTCACCGACGACATGTGGAAGTCGGGGATGCGCAGCGGGGGCATGGCGGTCCGGGTGAACCAGTCCTTCCATTCGCGGGGCAGGGTGATCTCGGTGGCACCCGCTTCCGACACCCGCCGCAACAGATCGAGGGGGCTTTCGTTGAAACGGAAGTTGTTGACCGCGCCGGTGACCTTGCCGTCCTCGACCAGGTAAACACCGTCGCGGGTGAGACCGGTGAGCAGCAGGGTGGCGGGGTCGACCTCGCGGATGTACCACAGGCAGGTGAGGAGCAGACCGCGTTCGGTGCGGGCGATCATGTCGTCCAGCGATGCCTCGCCGCCGCCGGTGAGCAGCAGGTTCTCGCCGGGAACCGTGGCGGGGGCGGCGAATTCGGCCGCCGTCGCGCGCGGATAGACCAGCGATTCGATGACGCCGCGGCCGATCCAGTCGACCCGCCGCGCGGACAGACCGTTGTCGAACACCGACAGCGACTCCGACGACGACGGGGTCGCCACGAACGGCCGGTATTCCAGACCGCTCGCGTTCGGGTCGGAGTACAGGGTCAGCGGAATGTCGCTGAGCCGCTCACCGATTCGCGTGCCACCGGCGCGCGAGAACGCGGTGTGGCCTTCGTGCGCGCCACGACCCTCCATGCTCCATGCCAGATAGATCATCAGATCGGCCACCGACGACGGCGGCAACAGGGTCTCGTAGCGGCCGGCGGGCAATTCGACACGGCGCGCGGACCAGCCCAGGCGCCGCGACAACTCGGCGAGCAGGCCGGGAGTGTCGACGTCGGTGAAATCGGCGGTGCCGACGCCCACCCACGCGCTCGCCAGATCCTTGCCCTCGCCGCGCTTGCCGTTGATCTCCACCGAACCTGTCGGCTGACTGAACCGGCGGCGAACACCGGTCGAGGTGCCCAGCCAGGTGGTGTGCACCTGGTGGTGGGCGAAACCGTAGAGCCGGTCGGTGCCGTCGAAACCGGTGGACAGGTCGCGCGCCAGCCCGGCGAACACGTCGATCTCGGTGGCGCCGGGCGCCTGATCCCACGCGGCGGTGTCGTCGTCGGTGGGTTCGAGCAGCGGCATCGCGTCGCGGGCCGGGGCGGCCGTGCGCGCGGCTTCCTCGCTGGCGCGCACCACGGCCTCGATCTCGGTGGGATCGACGCTGGTGGAGCTGATGGAACCGACCCGCGCGGTGTTCGGGCCGTCACGGAACACCGAGATCACCGCCCACTCCCGCGAAATCGACGAGCCGTTGGTGGTCATCGAGTTGCCCGCCCACCGCAGCGACGCCTCGTGCGCGTCGGTGACGATCACGATCGCCTCGTCGGCCTTCGACGCCGCCAGCGCACGCTCGACCACCGTGCCCGCCGGGAACAGACCCTCGTTCACTGACCGCCCTCCATCCGGGTATTGAGAATGTTGACCCCGCGCACCAGCACTGACGGGCAGCCGTGGCTCACCGCCGCCACCTGACCGGGCTGTGCCTTACCGCAGTTGAAGGCGCCGCCGAGCTGCCAGGTGCTCGCCCCGCCGACCGCTTCCATCGACCCCCAGAAATCGGTGGTCGTCGCCTGGTAGGCGACATCGCGCAGTTGCCCGTCCAGCTCGCCGTTGCGAATCCGGAAGAACCGCTGACCGGTGAACTGGAAGTTGTAGCGCTGCATATCGATCGACCAGCTCTTGTCGCCCATGATGTAGATGCCGTCCTCGACACGGGAGATCAGCTCGGCGGTGGTCGTGTCACGCGAGGGATCCGGCTGCAACGACACGTTCGCCATCCGCTGGATCGGAACATGGTGCGGCGAATCGGCATAGGAGCATCCGTTGGAGCGATCGAGCCCGAGACGCGGGGCGAACACGCGATCGAGCTGATAGCCGACCAGGATGCCGTCGCGCACCAGGTCCCACCGCTGGCCCGCCACGCCCTCGTCGTCGTACCCGACGGTGCTCAACCCGTTGACCTGGGTACGGTCACCGGTGACGTGCATGATCGGTGTGCCGTACCGCAGCGTGCCGAGCTGATCGGGCGTCGCGAACGAGGTTCCCGCGTAGGCGGATTCGTAGCCGATCGCGCGGTCGTATTCGGTGGCGTGACCGATGGATTCGTGGATCGTCAGCCACAGGTTGGTCGGGTCGATCACCAGATCGGTGGGGCCCGCGACCACGCTGGGCGCCTTCACCTTCTCGGCCAGCCAGCCGGGGATCTGTGCGAGTTCGCCCGTCCAGTCCCATGTTCCGTCGGCGCCGGTGACGTACTCCCAGCCGCGGCCCGCGGGCGCGGCGAGCGTGCGCATCGTCTCGAACACCCCCGACGCGGAATCGACGGTGACAGCCTCCAACTGGGGGTGCAACCGCACCCGCTGCTGGGTGATCGACGAACCCGCGGTGTCGGCGTAGAACGTCTGCTCTTTGACCTGCAGGACCGAGGCGGTGACGTGGTCGACACCGTCGGCCGCGGACAGCCGTTCCGAATAGTCCTGCAGCAGCGCCACTTTGTCGGCTGTCGGCACCGTGAACGGGTCGAGGTCGTAGGCCGAGACCCACGAGACGTCGTCATAGCGTGGTTCGTCGGCCAGTTCGACGCGCTCCCGGTTCAGCGCGCGCAGCGCTGTCGCCACGGTCACCGCCCGGCGCGCCACCTCGGCGGCGATCTCGGGCGTGAGGGCGGCGTGGGAGGCGAAACCCCAGGTGCCGTCGACGATCACGCGCACCGCCAGTCCCAGTTCGGTCGCGTCGATGACTGCTTCGACGCGACCATCCCGTAACCGGATCGACTGGGTCACCAACCGTTGCACGCGCAGGTCGGCATGCTCGGCGCCGGCCGCGCGGGCCGCCGACAGCGCGGCCTCGGCCAGGGTGGCGAGCCCGAGCGCGCGGAACTCCTCATCCACATCTCTGGAAGTCGTGGTATCGCTCACCGCACCTACGCTAACCGGTGCCACCGACACATGTGCGCCGCAACCGCTTCCGGCGCACCGTCATGTCGGTTGCCGCCGTGACGCGCGGACTCCGGTCATCCCGCGAGCGGCGCCGAAAATGCCGTAGGGTGCCCGCCGTGCCGCCATCTGCCCTGCGCGATCGAAAAAGGGAACGAACCCGACGTGCGATCCTCGTGGCCGCCGTCGAATTGTTCGAGGCCAGAGGCTATGAGGAGACAACCGTCGCCGACATCGCGGCCGAGGCCGAGGTCGGCACCCGGACCTTCTTCAACTACTTCGCGAGCAAAGAAGAACTGCTCTTCCCCGAACCCGACGAACGGGTGCGCGCGGCGGTCGCCGCCATCGCCACCCGTCGGCCCGGCGAGCGACCGGTGGAGGTGTTGCTGCGGGCCTTGCGCGCGGCGGGCGACAACCCCGGCGAACACCTCGTCGACGACGTCGGTTCGCGGGTGGCCGCCCTGCGGGCGCGGGTCTCGCGGACCGTCCCCTCGGTGAGCGGTCGCGCCGCGCACGCGCAATTGGTCGCGCAGCGCGAGATCGCCCACCAGTTGCACATCGCGTTCCCGCACGAACTCGACGAGGTCGGCGCCGCGGCGCTGGTCGGCGCCGTGGTCGGCGCGGTGTCGGGTGCGCTGACGGTGCTGTTCCAGCAGCCACAGCACGGCATCGACGACGGTGAACGCCTCCATCGCAAGATCCACGAGACCACCTCGCGGGTCCTGCAACCGTGGCTCGCCGCCTCCGCGGCCGCCGAACCGGTGCGCTGACCGAATCGCCGCCCTAACCGAACTGCTGCCACCCCAACCGGATCACCATCACCACCACGACGACGAGCAACACGATCCGGACGAACCCCGCGCCCCTGGCCAGCGCCATCCGCGAACCGATCAGCGCGCCGAGAACATTCGCCACCGCCATGCCCGCGCCGAGACCCCACAGGATGTGGCCGGTCGAGCCGAGGAACAGCAGCGCACCCACGTTCGACCCGCAGTTGATCACCTTGGCCATCGCGGCCGCGCGCACGAACTCGGTGCCGAGCAGCGTCGCGAAGGTGATGATCAGGAAGGTGCCGGTGCCCGGCCCGAGCAGCCCGTCGTAGAGGCCGATCAGACCGGACGCGAGGCCGACCACCAGGATCACCTTGCGCCGGGTGGGCGGATGGGTGGCCATCGTCAGGCCGACCGAGGGGCGCACGGTCACGAACACCGCCACCCCGACGAGCACCACCATCACCAGCGGGATGAACAGGTCGCGGTCGATCAGCGACACCGCCGCCGCGCCGCACGCGGCCGTGATCGCGGCGATCACCGCGCCGGGCAGCAGTACCTTCCACTGCATCGGCACCTTGCGCGCGAAGGTCGCCACCGCGGTCGCGGTGCCTGCCAGGGCGGCGAGCTTGTTGGTGCCCAGCGCGGTCTGCGGTGCGATGCCGGGAACGACGAGGAACAGGGTCGGCAGAATGATCAGCCCGCCGCCGCCGACCACGGCGTCGACCCAGCCCGCCGCCGCGGCGGCCACCAGCAGGACCGTCCAGTCTCCGAGTTGCACGCGTCCAGGCAATCAAGATCACGGCCGGAAAGCCAGCCGGGGCTACGCTGGGCCCGTGCGCCGGTTCAGCCTGTGGCTACGCGGACGACCCATCGTCGCCGACTCGATTCTCGCGGGATTGCTGCTGTTCCTCGATGCCCTCGGGGTGGGCGACGAACACAACAAGGTCGTCTACCTGATCTTCTCGGTGATCGTGCCGCTGCCGCTGATCCTGCGGCGGGTGTATCCGCGGGCGGTGGCGGCGGCGATGCTGGTGCTGTCGTTGCTGAACACTCTCATCGGCTACCTGATCGATGGACAGGTAGCCGACCATGTCGCCCTGATCGGGCTCGGGGTGATGCTCTACACGCTCGTCGCCTACGTCGGCCGGCGTGACGGGCTCATCTTCCTCGCTTTCCTCGCGCTGGACATGGTGGCGTCGGTCCTGCTGCTCGACGAGCCGCGCGGCGGTGATCTGGCGATGGTCGCGCTCATCTACGCGCTGTGCTGGACACTGGCCGAGTTCAACGGTGCCCGGCACGCGTACGACTCCGAGGTGGCGGCGCGGCTGGCCGTCGCCGATTACGACAAGGAACGGCGCGCCCACGACGCGGTCGCCGCCGAACGCACCCGCATCGCCCGCGAACTCCACGATGTGGTCGCGCACGCCGTCAGCGTCATCATCGTGCAGGCCGACGGCGCCAAGTACGCCCTGCGCCAGGACCCCGACACCGCCGAACGCGCGCTCGCCACCATCGCGGGTACCGGTCGCGACGCGCTGCGCGAACTGCGCCGCACCGTCGCCCTGCTGCGCACCGAGCACGCACCGGAACTGCTGCCCCAGCACGGGAGCGCGGGCATCGCGAAGCTGGCCCAGATGATGCGCGAGGCGGGCCTGGCCGTCGACCTCGAGCTGACCGGCGAACTCGACGACATCGCCCCCGAGGTGAGCCTCGGCGTGCACCGCATCGTGCAGGAATCGCTCACCAACACCCTGCGCCACGCGGGAGCGGAGCCGAAGGCGGTGGTCCGGGTGCATCGGCGCGAGGAGGACATCCGCGTCGAAGTCGTCGACAGCGGCGGTGTTCCCGCGCAGGTGAGTCCGGGCGCCGAGATTCCCGGCGCGGGGATGGGTCTGGTCGGCATGCGCGAACGGGTCGCGGTCCTGGGCGGCACTCTGTCCGCGGGCAGACTCGACGACGGCCGCTGGCAGGTACGCGC
>NZ_JBHWZY010000204.1:0-9253 GCF_042727815.1 Nocardia sp. NPDC060220 | reverse complement strand
GTATTCCCCACCCTGGTACTTGATCTCGGTGCCGCCGTACTTGCTGTAGATGACGACGTCGCCTTCCTTGACGTCGACCGGGATGCGGTCACCCTTATCGGTGACGCGGCCCGCTCCGACGGCAATGACGGTGCCCTCCTGCGGCTTCTCCTTGGCCGTGTCCGGGATGACCAGGCCGGAGGCCGTCGTCGTCTCGGCCTCGTTGGCCTGGACGAGGATCTTGTCCTCGAGCGGCTTGATGTTCACGCTCGCCACGTTGAGCCCTCCACTTTCAGGGGAAATTCGGTTGTCCGGAACTGGTGTCCCGGACCGGGTTTCGGTCAGCTCGCGACCCTGCGCACAGCCCCGTCGTCGCGGGTGCCGGAGCCGAAGCCCAGAAGTCGACTTGGCACTAGTACAGCTACGCAATGCCCATCTAGTACGTGCCGACTAGCACTCTATACGCGAGAGTGCCAGCACTCAAGGTCGGGTTCTGCCGATGTCGCATTTTCGACACGCCCACACTGGCCAGTGATCTTCACATCGCCTGCCACAATCTGTAACGTTCGCATAACAGGCTGTGACATAGCACAGGAAGGCGCCATCCGCTCGGAGAGCACCATCGGCTTGAAGGGAGGTGAACATGCGAACATCCCTCGGCATCTCGGCCGGGAACGAGGTGGTGTGCTCGGCATTGGTCGCGACGGGGCCCGCGGGCGAGCAGACTTTCGACTACCGGGTCGTTTCCGCAGATGAGGCACATTCCGACCTCGGCGATCTCGTGTCGTCCTCGATCGAATTGATGACCACCCAGCTGCCGGTGTCACAGGTGGCGATGGCAGGCGAACCGCTCGGGCGCTACTCCGGCGGCCACCGTCGCGCCGACTCGGCGCGATCACGTCCACCGACCAGCGTCGCCGTCGCCTACCGCAACAAAGAACAGGCACAAGCCATTCGGGCCGCCACCACGCGCCACCGTGATCTGCGGCTCGTCACCGAGGGCGCCGCCGCCCTCGCCTATCTGCGCCACACCGGACTGCTCGACCGCTACCCCACCGTCGCCGTGATCGACCTGGGCGCGACCGGACTCACCGTCACCGTGGCCGATTACACCGACAACGTGGTGCTGCACACCGAACGCACGCCGACGCTGAGCGGCAACGCGATCGACGAGCTGATCTACCACCACCTGGTCGACCTGCACTACGCCCGACGCGGCACCCGGCCCAACCGCACCACACTGACCAACCGCGGCCGCGCGGCCAAGGAACACCTGTCGCTGGCACCCGTCGTCACCATCGATCATGTAGCGGGACAGGGATTGGAGCTCACCCGTCCCGATTTCGAGGAGCTCATCGACGGCCTCCTGCGCAATATCGCGCTGTTCTCGTCGTCGGTGTTCACCCGCGCGCCGAAGTACCCCGACGCCGTCGCCGTGATCGGCGGTTGCGCCAATATCCCGTGTGTCATCGACATTCTCGAATCCCGCCTCGACGTCCCCGTGCTCACCGTGCCCGACCCGGAGGCCGTCATCGCCAAGGGCGCGGCGCTGGTCGCCGACGCCGCGGCACCGTCCGGACTGCCGGGCGGTGGGCACGCCGACGCACCGAGTGGCACCTTCGCCAAGGTCGTCGGCACCCTCGTCGGCGCGGTCGTGGTGGTCGGCTTGGTGATCGGCTACGGCGTGCAAGCAGTGTCGCCCGACGCCCCCGATGTGACTCCCGCCGGCACGAGCAGCACCGTGCGTCAATCCCCGTTACCGCCGGTGCTCTCCCCGGCACCCACCCCCGCCAATCGCGAGAGCACCGAACGCACCGGAGCCACCGTGGCACCGCCCGCGACCGAAGCACCGAATGCCACCACCGGGGCGCCGAGCACGAGCGCCGCCACGCCCTCCGCGCCCACCTCGACAACGGCCCCGACCCTGCGCCCCGATCCGAACCTCCCGCAGATTCCCTACCCCGAGTCTCCGCTCGGCCCCCTGGACAGCGGCTCCTCCGGTGGCGGCAGACAGCGTCCCTCCACCCCCAACACCTCGCCGACGCAGGCCCCCGCCAACAGCACCCTCCCGATTCCGTCGGCCACCACGACCGACGAAATCCCGCTACCGCCAGCCGATTAACGCGCGCACCGCGCCGGGTGGACCGGTGGCGGGTTCTTCAGGGTGCCGTGCGACCAGGCAGGACGGGCGCTAGCCGCGCAGGGCGCTCACCGAGACCGGCAGCCCGGGATCGGTGGCGACAGTCAGTTCCGCAGGCTGCGCGCCCGCCGCGATCACATGCGCGCCCAGCGCGGCGATCATCACACCGTTGTCCGTGCACAGCCGCGGCTTGGGCACCCGAAGCGTCAAACCCGCCGCAGCACACCGCTCTTCGGCCAGTGATCGAATCCGCGAGTTCGCGGTGGCGCCGCCGCCGAGAACGATCGTGTCGACGCCGACGTCGGTCGCCGCCCGGACAGCCTTCATCGTCAGCACATCCGCCACCGCCTCCTGAAAGGACGCGGCGATATCGGGAATCGGCAGCTGGTCGGGCGTGATGCCCTGACGCTGCGCGGCCTCGACATAGCGGGCCACCGCGGTCTTGAGACCGGAGAAGGAGAAGTCGTAGCGCGCGTCACGGGGCCCGGTCATCCCGCGAGGAAAGGCGATCGCCCGCGCGTCACCGGAGCCGGCGGCAGCGTCGAGGGCGGGCCCACCGGGATAGCCGAGACCGAGCAGCCGCGCGACCTTGTCGAACGCCTCCCCGGCGGCATCGTCGACGGTGCTGCCGAGTTCGGTAATCGGCTCACCCAGATCCGTGACCTGCAACAGGTGCGTATGCCCACCGGACACGAGCAGCGCCACCGCGGGCGGCATCGGCCCGTGCTCGAGCGTATCGACCGCCACGTGCCCACCGAGGTGGTTGAGCGCGTAGAACGGCACATCCCACGCCGCCGCATAGGCTTTGGCCGCGGCCACCCCCACCAGCAGCGCACCGGCCAGCCCCGGCCCGATGGTGACGGCGAGCGCGTCCGGCTTGCTGATCCCCGCGGTAGCCAGCGCACGACGCATCGCGGGCACGATCGCCTCGAGATGTGCACGCGAGGCGATCTCGGGCACCACGCCGCCGAAGCGGGCGTGCTGATCGACGCTCGAGGCCACCTCATCGGCGAGCAGCTCGACGGAGCCATCGGAATGACGGCGCACGATGCCGACTCCCGTTTCGTCGCACGAGCTTTCGATCCCCATGACGATCACGACAACACCTCGTCCTGCCGGCCGCGCGCGGCCCATTCATCGGCCGCGGCGGTGAGTTCCGGACGGCGCATGGTGTACGCGTCGGCTCCGCTGGGGTGGTAGTAGTTCTTGCGCAGCCCGATGATGTGAAACCCGTGCTTGGCGTACATCGCGATGGCGGGCGCGTTGTCCGTGCGCACCTCGAGGAACACCGGCCCGCCGCGTTCGGCCGCCGTCGCCAGCAGCGCTTCGAGCAGCAGCGTGCCGATGCCGCCCCGGTGACAATCCGGGTCGACGCCGATCGTGTGCACCTCGGCCTCGGGATGGGCGTCGTCACCGAGCAGCGCGATGCCCGCGTAGCCGACCATCACGCCGTCGGCGGTGCGCGCGGTGATGTAGCGGTTGTGCCCGCCGGCCAGCTCGGACCGGAACGACACCGCCTGCCACGGGTCGTCCTCGGGAAACAGTAGGTGCTCGAGTTCGACGCAGCGGTCGATGTCGGGCAGCGTCATGGGAGCGATCAGGTACTCGGTCACGGCACTCACGCCCCGGTCCGGTCGAGGGTTCGGAAGCTGTTCTCCACCGCATCGGGCCTACGCAGATACAACGGCACCAGCGCTTGCGGTGTCTGTCCCGCCAGCAACGCCGGCGCCGCGACGGTGACCAGCCCGGCAGGCGAGGGCGTCTCGCTGGGCAGCACCGGCAGATCGAAGAAGTCCACGTGCGCGGCCGACCCGGCGATCGCCGCGGCGTCACCCACCGGCACGTCGACAGCCTTGTTCACCTCGGGACCGGCGACCCGCGCCCCGTTCAGATACTTGGCCCAGTACACCTCGCGCCTGCGCGCGTCGGTGACCACCAACAGCTCGCCGGGATCTCGCTTCTCACCGATGGTGTCGGCGGCGATGGCGTCGAGACTGCACACCCCGTGCACGGGTAACCCGAGCGCGTCACCGAAGGCGGCCGCGGTGGCCATTCCCACGCGTAGCCCGGTGAACGGTCCGGGTCCGAGCCCGACGACGACCGCGTCGAGCTCGTCGCGGCGCACCCCCGCCGCGGCTAGACACTCCAGGATCTGCGGGGTGAGGACCTCGGCGTGCGCGCGGGCGTCGACCTTCACGCGGGCAGCGAGCGTCGCCACGGCGGGGCGGGTGCCGGGTTCACCGGCAGGTGACAGGTGCACCAATCCCGCTGTAACGGCGGGTGTCGCGGTGTCGACTGCTAGTACGAGCATGATTGTCTCAACAATACCGGGTGGTATCGGCGCTCGGCGCGCACCGGTGCGCGCATGATCGCGCGTTATTCGATCCATTCCCAGATCGCCGTGCGCACATCGGATTCCGGCTCCCGGGCGAGTTGCACTCGCAGGTGCCGGTCAGCGAGGTGTTCGACGACCCCCTTGCCCCATTCCACGACGACGACCGCGTGGTGCAGGTCGGTGTCGAGGTCGAGCGAGTCCAGTTCGTCGAGATCGCCCGCGAGGCGGTAGGCGTCGACATGCACCATCGCCACCCCGGGCGTGCCGTCCGGCCGCACTCCGGCCTTGTGCGCCCGCGCGATGATGAACGTCGGCGAACTGACCCGGCCCGCGACACCGAGTCCGGCGGCGATTCCTCTGGTCAACGCGGTTTTACCGGCGCCGAGCGGGCCGTCGAGCACGACCAGGTCACCCGGGCGCAGGGTGGCCGCCAGTTCGCGGCCGAATGCTTCGGTGTCCTCGACAGTGTCGAGAACGCGCTGGTGTGGGTCAGCCACCGACGGCCTCCTCGCCGCGGCTGCCGATGATTCCCGCCCGCGCGAGCAGCCGGTCGAGTGCGGCCAGGCTCACCTCGGGGAACTGCAGGTGCGGCATGTGCGCCGCCTCACGCACCCGGACCAGTTCGCTGCCCGGTAGTTCCGCCGCCAGTTCGCGGGAATTGCGGAACGGGATCACCACGTCGTGCGCACCACCCAGAATCAAAACCGGCAGCTCGCCCAGGACTGGCAATGCGGCTGACTCGTCGTGCAACTCAATCGCTTTCAGAAACTTTTCGATGGTGCCGACGGGCGTGCGGTCGATCATCATCGTGGTGAATCGCGACAGCGTCGGACTCACGGGGCCGTGGAACGAGCTCACGTGCAGGATCGGCGTCACCACGTGCTTGCTCGCGCTGCGGCTGAACTGCACCAGTGTCGGCGCGGTCCGCACCGCCAGCCGGAAGCCGTCGACCGCGGGATGCCGAACCAGTTGCGAGATCCCGGTCGCGGTCACCTCCGCGGCGGCGGTGCTCAGCAGCCCGACCGCGCGCACCCGCGTGGCGAACAGTTCAGGGAACTGCGCGGCCGCCGCGAGCACGGCCATTCCGCCGAGCGAATGCCCGACCAGCACCACCGGTCCTGTCGGCGCGCACTCACGGATCACCGTGGCGAGGTCGCGGCCGAGCTGGGCGACCGTGCAGCTCTCGGTACTCGGTGTGCCGGAGCGTCCGTGTCCGCGCAGATCGAAGAACACCATCCGCACCCGCGACCCCCACTGCTGCGCGAGATCGCGGCGCTGGAAGTGGAAGGACTCCATGCTGTTGCAGAAGCCGTGCACGAAAACGATCGTGACCTCGGCGGAGTCGTCGCCGAAAGTGCGGGTGGCCAGCGACACACCATCGTCGGCGAGCACCATGCCCGGTTCGTCCTCGTCGATCAGGGCGAAGTTCTCGTCGCGGTATTCGTCGCGTTCGGCGGGCCACATCACCCGCGCGCCGATCTGGCGCAACGTATGGGCGATGGCGAGGCCCGCGAGCAGGCCCGCGGTCGCCAGGCCACCGCGGCGGATCACCGTGCGCCGGGTCATCGGCCGGTACCCACGTAGCGGCGGACCACCCGGCCGCGCGGCGCGCAGACGACCTCGTAATCGATCGTGTCCAGCGCCCGCGCCCAGTCGAGCGCGTGTGGCTGTCCCGCGCCGCCGCCGAACAGCACCGCGCGGTCGCCCTCCCGCACGCCGCCCGCGTTGTCGCCGAGGTCGACCATGAACTGGTCCATGCACACCCGCCCGACATTACGGTGCCGGGCCCCGCCCAACCACACCTCGAAACGTCCACTGAGCGAACGGAATACGCCGTCGGCATATCCCGCGGGCACCAGCGCGATCGTGGTGTCGCGCGGTGCGATCCACCGGTGCCCGTACGACACGCCTTCCCCTGCCGCCACCTGTTTCACCAACGCGACCTCCGCTTGGAATGTCATCGCGGGCTTCAGACCGAATTGTCCGAGCTCCGGAATGGGCGAAAGCCCGTACACCGAAATACCCGGCCGGACCATGTCGAACCGCAGATCTGGTCTGGTCAAGGTGGCCGCCGAATTCGACAGATGAACGAGTTCGGGTTCGAGACCGTGCTCTTTGGCCAGCGCGATCGCCTCGACGAACCGATCCCGCTGCCGATCCACCATCGGATGCCCTGGCTCATCGGCGTGCGCCAGATGGGAGAAGATCGCCCGCAACCGCACCACCTGCGCGTCGACGAGCCCCCGCACAGCCCGCAGGACCTGCGGATACTCGGTCACCGACACCCCGTTGCGGTTGAGCCCCGTATCCACCTTCAACGTCACCGTCGCGGTCTGCCCCGCCGCCACCGCGGCCCGCTCCACCGCCCGCAACTGCGCCAGCGACGACACCCCGATCTCGAGATCGCCCGCCACAGCACCCGCGTAATCAGCGTCGACAGTATTGAGCCAGCACAGCACAGGAGCCGTGATCCCCGCCGCCCGCAAGGCCAGCCCCTCGCCCACGGTGGTCACGCCCAGCTCCCGAGCACCCGCCCCCAACGCGGCCCGAGCCACCTCCACCGCCCCATGGTTGTACCCGTCAGCCTTGACCACCACCATCACAGCAGCCCCGTGCGCGTACTCCCGCAACACCCGCACATTGTGAGCAATGGCATCCAAGTCGACGACCGTCTCCACTTGCGCATTCACACCCCCGATCGTGCCAGGACCCGCCGAATCCGCCATACCTGGGCTCCGTCCCGGGACTACCGACCCTCGCCCCCACCGACCTCCCGCACCACCCGCACGGCCCCCCGAACATGCCCCAGCAACGGCGTAGCGGAAATAGGAGCCCCCGCCGCCCGACCCTCATGAGCAGCCAGATTCGCCGCCAACGCATGCACCCGAGCCCCCGCAGCCGCAGCCCACCCCGCCGCACACCCCGCGGCGAGCAACGCCCCGATAATCCCCGACAGCACATCCCCCGACCCCGGCGTAGCCGCCCAATCCCCACCTGCGTCATTGACCAGCGTCGGCTGCCCCGGCGAAGCGACAACCGTCGCCCGGCCCTTGAGCAGAACCGTCACACCCCACTCATCAGCCAGCCTTCGCACCGCCCCCACCCGATCCGCCCCCACCGCACCACCGGTCAGCCGAGCGAATTCCCCCGCATGCGGCGTCAGCACCGTCACCCCGGATCGCCCCCGAACCAGCCCCGGTTCCTCGGCAAGAATCGTCAACCCGTCCGCGTCCACCAACACCGGCAGATCAGTACCCAGCACCTCGGCCAACCGATCCCGGGCCCCCGGATCAGTGCCACCCCCCGGCCCGAACACCCAGGCCTGCACCCTCCCGGTCTCCGAAATCGACGAACTGGCGACAACTTCGGGAAACTTCCCCAATACCTCGGTATCGGACCCCACATACCGAACCATCCCCGAGGTCGCCACCACCGCGGCGCCCGTGCACAACACCCCCGCCCCCGGATACTTCGCACTGCCCGCGCAAACCCCCGTCACTCCCTGACTGTATTTGTCGTCAGCAGGCCCCGGCACCGGCCACCCGGCCCCCACCGCTCCTGGATCGAGCTGTACCAGCCCAGCCTCTGGAAGACGTAACCCGATCGGCACCAACACAATTCGCCCACACTGGGGCACAGCCAACGCATGTACCGGCTTGTACGCACCGAATGCCACCGTCACATCCGCCGTCACCGCGGGCCCATCCAGTGCCCCCGTATCCGGATCGACCCCACTGGGCAGATCTGCCGAGACAATCGGAACATCCAAGGCAGCAACTATTTCCGCCGCCCCGGGCCGCAAAGGCCCCCGTCCGGAAATCCCCACGATCCCATCGATCACCAGATCGACACCATCGAGCCGATCGACCACCCGGCCCCCAGCTGCCCGCAACGCAGCAAGCCCTTCCCGATGCGCCCGTTCAGGATTCAGCAGAACAGCCGACACCCGGACGCCCCGACGCCGTAGGAAGGCCCCCGCCCACAACGCATCCCCGCCGTTGTCCCCCGACCCCACCAGCAGTCCGACGGTTCGCCCGACCACGCCCCCGGTCAGCGACCGCAATTCGTCGACAACCACCCCGGCCAGTCCGAAGGCGGCCCGCCGCATCGGCATTCCCACGGGCACCCGCGTGAACAGCTCGGCTTCCGCCGCCCGCACCTCGTCGACGGTGTAGTAGCCACGTCGATCCGACATAGTCGCCTCCCAGCCGCCCGAAAACGGGCCGCCGACCGGCCCGGGGTCGCTCGCAGACTACGCTCCACACCCATGTCGATGGTTCGTCACCGCGCCGCATCCGCCCGGTTTGCCGCCGGATTAGTCGTGGCCGCCGCCCTGTTGTCCGCCGGCTGTTCCGGCGACTCGGGAAACGCCGCCACCACCACAACCCGCAAACCCCGCCCGGTCACCACCACGACCACCCAACAGCACGCGCCGACCAACCTCACGGTCGAGGTCGGCAACATGAAATACGCCCCCGCCGACGCGACCATCAAGGTCGGCGAGACGGTGACCTGGAAGTTCTCCGACAAGGTCCCGCACAACGTGCAGGGCATCGGCGACAAGGCGATGGGCCTCAACAGCCCCATCTTCGACAAGGGCGAATGGTCCTACACCTTCACCCAGCCCGGCACCTACCGCTACATGTGCACCCTGCACCCCGACATGCGCGGATCCATCACTGTGTCTTAGGAGCGCTGGCGCGCTCGAGTTCGCGGCCCCGCCGGTCCCGGGGGGGGGGGGGGCCGGGGGGGGGGGGGGGGGGGGGCCGCACCCCCCCCGCGGCGCAGCGCGGGGGGTA
>NZ_JBHWZY010000203.1:0-9273 GCF_042727815.1 Nocardia sp. NPDC060220 | reverse complement strand
CCCCAGCCCCGGCCCGAACCGATCCACGAGCATCCCCGACAGCAACGACGGCAGATACATCCCCGCGACGTGCACCGCGATCACGAATCCGGCCGCGCCCACCCCGTGCCCGTGATGCTGCATATGGACCGGCGTCATCGTCATGACCGCGGCCATCACCAACTGCGTCACCACCATCACCGTCGTCCCGGCCACGATCGGCGCCGACCACCGTGTCGGAGCTTGCGTCACGACCACCTCGCCGGGCGGTTCGGCAATCGCGCGGGCAAGCACAAGCGGGTCCGGCCGCAACATCACCCACAGCACAACGGCCGCCAGCACATACGCCACCCCGGACAGCACGAACGGGCCGGACAGCGCCGGAATGCCCCAGTTCACAGCCATATTCGACATCGGCGTCGTCAGATTCGGCCCGACCACCGCACCGACCGTCGTCGCCACCAGCACCGTGCTGATCGCGCGTGCCCGATGCGCGGGCTGCGCCAGATCGGCGCCGGCGTATCGCGCTTGCAGACTCGTCGCGGTCCCCGCCCCGTACACGATCAGCGACACGAACAGCAGCGCCAAGCTCCCGGTCACCGCGGCCGCTACGACCCCGAAACTCCCCAGCGCACCGGTCAGATAGCCCAGGGTGAGGCCTGCCCGTCGACCCGCCCGCTGCGAAATCCGACCCACTCCGACCGCCGCCGCGGCCGACCCGACCGTGAACATCGCCGCGGGCAACCCCGCCAGCCCGGTCGATCCGAGCATGTCCTGCGCCAGCAACGCGCCGACGGTGATGCCGGCGGCAAGCCCCGCGCCACTGAAAATCTGCGCCGCGACCAACACGGCCAGCGTGCGCCGTTGCGCGGGATGCTCGCTCATGGCGTCATCATCGCGGCAGAGATGGACGCCGGTCCAGTCGTTCGGCGCAGAAAGGTCCAGTGACGACGAACCGGCCTCGTCGAGCAGCGTGAAGCTAGCGCAAGTACGGGCCCAGCTTGATATTCACCTCGGACCCGGCATCCTCGATCGAGGTGATCGGCCACACCCGGCCGGGCTGCACCGTGCCCGCGGCCGTGGCATAACCGACCACGTCGAGTGCCGCGACCCCGTCATCGTCCTGCAGAATGCCGGCTTCGGTGCGCACCCCATCGGAGAACACCACATCGAACTCGTCGGCCATACGATCGGCGCGCACCACCACACCGGGGAACAGATGCGAATAGTCGACGATGATCCGTCCCGGCTCAGCGCGTTCGTTCATCGACGTCCTTTCCGAGTTCTGACCTCAGTGACCACACGGATCGGTGAGGTGCAACCCCTCGCCGACCTTGATCCGGCGATGCTCGGCGAGCACGATCCCGACCCCGAACAGCAGACACACACCGCTGAGGATTCCGGCGATCACCGCCCATCCGACGAACCCGGAACCGGCGGCCGTCAAGGTGGCCGCGAGCATCACGATGCCGACTCCGACGAGGAACAGCCCCGGCCAATTGAGCGAGTCCTGAATCGACTCACCCGCGTGTGAGCGCGTCGTGCGCTCGGTGTCGGGAAACTTGTGTTGATGGGGATCGATGTAGTCAGTCATGGCACGGCCTCCTTCCGACGAGAGCTCTCCGTTTTCGGCGCGTACCCCCGATTCAATCGGGCAAACGGGCAGAATCACTCGACTTTTCCCGGACGAGCACGAAGAAATAAGGCTCGGGGAAATTGCGGTAGTCCATCAGGCCCAGCACGGTGTCGTCGTCGATCCGGCGGAACACATCGATGATCGGCAGATGGTCATAGACCATCGCCGTGGTGACCACCCCGCGGTGCTCTACCGCCCGCAACCGAGCCCGATAACCACGGGCGCGCAACGCCGGTTTCAGCACCCCGAGCAGCCCCCGACCCCGGTCCACGACCTTGCTCGGCACCTTCCCGACCAGGCCCAACGGCACCCGTTGCGGATCGACGGCGAAAATATCGCCCGCCGGACCGCGAAACAGCAGCGGATGCACACTCTCGAGACCGTCGAACTGCTTGCCATACCACCCCGACGCGACGAGCAAGCCGTCCATCGGGTGTCCGGTGCCCAGCTCGCGACCGCTCCATCGGCCGCTGAGCTGGGTCGCCGGCACCGGCGCGAGACTGTCGAACAGGTCCAGCGCGTCCTGTCGGGAACAGGCGGGTTCGAGCGCGGTAAGTCGGTCGATCGTCATGAAGATCCTCTCGCCTCAGGCGGGCAGTCGCAGCGCACCGGGCGCCGAAGCGGGCACAGCGGGCTGTTCAGGTGCCACCGGACTGATCCGCTGGTAGGCGGCCCCGAGATCCGGACGCGGATCCGGCTCACCCTTGTTCGGCCAGAACGCCATCGCACGCTCGGCCTGCGCGGTGATGGTCAGCGACGGGTTGACCCCGAGATTGGCGGTGATCGCGCTGCCGTCGGCGATGTGCAGACCGGGATAGCCGTAGACCCGCTGATACGGGTCGATCACGCCGGTCTCACGGGAGTCACCGATCGTGCAGCCACCGATATAGTGCGCGGTCGCGGGGATATTGAAGATATCGGTGGCGATATTGCCGGTGATGCCGTCGGACTCGGCGGCGTATCGGCGGGCGATGTCGTGCGCCATCGGAATCCACTCCGGGTTCGGCTCTCCGCTGCCCTGCTTGGTCACCAAACGCTTGCCCCTCAGGTAGGAGGTCAGCGAATTGTCCAGCGACTGCATCACCAGCAGGATCACCGACCGCTCCGAAGCACCGTGCGCATTCTGCGAACGCAGGAACTGCACCGGATGCAACACCATCGACAGCAACAACCGCAGGAACCGGAACGCACCACCGTCGATCATCGGCACGGTCTGCAAGAACAGCGCGTTCTGTCCCTTGCCGTAGGTGCACACCTCCACATGCGTCTGCGGTTCCGGGTGAATGGAGGACGTGATCGCCACGCCCTGGGCGAAATCACGCCGGGACTTACTGGTGACCCCGATGATCGCCTCGGAATTACTGCGGGTCAGCTCGCCGACCCGCGAGGACAACTCCGGCAACGTGCCGTCGCTGCGCAACTTGTGCAGCAACTTCTGGGTGCCCAGCGCCGCCGCCGCGAACACCACCTGCTGGGCGGTGAACGTGCGACGCTGCTTGCGCACCCAACCGTTGGACTGCACCGTCTCGACGCGATAACCACCCGCACCGTCGGGCGCCACCGACGTCACCGTGGTCAACGGATGCACCTGCGCGCCGTTGCTCTCGGCCAGGTGCAGGTAATTGAGCGTGGTGGTGTTCTTGGCATTGTGCTTGCAGCCGGTGAAGCACTCCGAGCAGTGGATACAGCCCGCCCGGCGCGGACCCGCACCACCGAAGTACGGATCATCGACCTCGACACCTTCAGAACCCTCGTTGAAGAACACACCCACATGGGTGCGATGGAAGGTATCGGCAACCTTCAGATCCCGCGCGACCTGCAACAGCACATCGTCCTTCGGACCGACCCGCGGATTCTCGACCACGCCCAGCATCCGCGAGGCCTGGTCGTAGTACGGCGCGAGCTCGGACTTCCAGTCGGTGATGTGCGCCCACGCACGATCGCGATAGAACTCCGGCAGCGGTTCGTAGAGCGTATTGCCGTAGATCAGCGACCCGCCGCCCACGCCCGAACCGCTGAAGACCAAGCATTTGCCCAGCGCGCTGATCCGCTGCGGCCCCGTCAGGCCGAGGCGCGGCGCCCAGATGGCCTTGGGAATGTTCCAGTTCGTCTTCGGAAAGTCCTCGGCATCCCAGCGCCTGCCGGATTCCAGAACTCCCACCCGGTAACCCTTTTCGGTCAGCCGCAGCGCTGTGACGCTGCCACCGAAGCCGGAACCGACGACGATCACGTCGTAGTCGTAGTCACTCATCGCGACACCACCTCATAGTCGGCGGGATCGAACCGCGCCTGTTTCTTGTATTGGATTCCCAGTAGTGGCCAGTTGGTCGTGATCCGGCCGTCGGCCTGGCGGTACCAGGACGAGCAGCGACTCCACACGCTGCCGCCGAGCTGCGCCTGGATCCGCTCGTCATAAGCCTGCTCCACCTCCGGACGCACCGTCAGCGCGCGACCGGACGCCGCGAGATGGGCGACATAGTCGCCGAGGTACTTCGCCTGCGCCTCGAGGAAGTAGATGATCGAGCCGCCACCGGTATTGGTGTTGGGCCCGTACATGATGAACAGGTTCGGAAACCGCGGCACGGTCATGCCGTAGTAGGCGTGCGCGCCGCTGTCCCACTCCTGCGTCAGCTCCCGGCCCTGCGCGCCCGTGATCGTCATCGGCGCCAGGAACTCGGTGCTGGTGAAGCCGGTCCCCCAGATGATCACATCCACCTCGTGATCCCGCCCGTCCGCGGTGCGCACACCCGAGGATGTGATCTCGGCGATCCGCTCGGTGGTCACCTCCACATTCGGTTCGGTGAGCGCCGGAAGATAGTTGTCGGAGAACAGAATTCGCTTACATCCGACCGGATAGTCCGGCCACACCTTCTCGAACAGGCCCGGCTCGGCCTTGGTCTGCCTGCGCATGTGCCACTTCGACACAGCCTTGATCGCGGCGGACAACGCTTTGGAGTACACCCAGGCGACGCTGAGCCCTTCGACGACGCCGTACCAGGTGCCACGTTCGGCGAGCTCGGTCACCGGCAACTTCTCGAACACCCGATGGTGGCGCGTCGAGAACTCGCGATCGGGGCGCGGGATGATGTAGGGCGCGGTTCGCTGGAACAGCGTCAGCTTCTCGACCTGCCGCTGGACCTCGGGGACGAACTGGATCGCACTCGCCCCGGTACCGATAACAGCCACGCGCTTGCCGGTCAGGTCCACGTCGTGATCCCACTCGGCGGAATGGAAACTGGTGCCACCGAAGCTGTCACGGCCCTCGATGGCAGGTACCGAAGGCCGGGAGAGCTGGCCCACGGCCGACACCAGCACATCGACTACCACGGTCTCTCCGCCGCCGAGCCGGACCGTCCACTTCCCGGTCGCGTCGTCGAACGCCGCACCGAGCACTTCGGTGCCGAACCGGATATGGCGGCGGACATCGTATTTCTCGGCGACGTGCCGGATGTAGTCGAGGATCGCCGGTTGCCGCGAGAACCGGTGCGGCCACCGTGGATTCGGCTCGAAGGAGTACGAGTAGAACGGGGACGGCACATCGCAGGCCGCACCGGGGTAGGTGTTCTCCCGCCAGACGCCGCCGACATCGTCGGCCTTCTCGAACACGACGATGTCGTCGAAGCCGCGCTTCTTCAGTGCGATGACAGCTGCCAGGCCACCGAACCCGCTACCGATCACTGCGATGGACGGGGTCATGAGGTCCCTTCGAGAACGAGGCGAGCACAGGTTTCGGGGTCGTCGCTGAACGGGAGGTGCCCGCAGCCTGGAAGGTCGACGTGCTGCGCGAACGGCAACACCACCCGCGCACGGGCGCTCTGGGTGCGGTGTACGAGCACGATGTCGCGGGTGCCCCACGCGATCGTCACCGGGATCTCGCCCAGCGAGCCACGGTCGTCGCCGGGGTCGAGCACATAGTTGCCGAAGTCGTCGCGAGCGGCGGCGAAGGACGTGGCCCCCGCCAGCCCGGCCAAATCGGTGCGAGCGGCATCGGGATCGACGCGAACCGGGCGGCCGAACATGGACGAGAGCAGGACCACGCGGCCGGCGGGATGCTCGACCAGCCGGTCCAGTGCCGGTCCGGCGACCCGAGCGGCGCCACGCATGCTGGTGAGCAGGCCCTGCGTCCACCGCCGTCCGACCGGCCCGTAGAAGCCGACCGGGGAGAACGCGGTGACCCCGGACGCGACCCCGGCCCGGCCCAGTTCGAGGGCGATACCACCGCCCATCGAACTCCCGACCACATGGGGGCGCCGAATGTCGTTGTCCGCCAACCACTGTGTGAGCCAGGTGGCATAGCCACGCGGACCCGGTCGCACAGTGTCCAGCGCGGGTGAGTCACCGAAGCCCGGTAGATCGATCGCGATGACCTCGTGCTGCTCGGCGAGCAGATCGATGATCGGTGCGAAAACCTGCCAGCGGCTGCCGAGACCGTGCACCAGCACGATCGGCGTACCACTGCCCCGGCGGAGGTGAGAGATCTGCGTCATCGCAGCCCTTCGTCAATAAACAGTTACTGCGTACGGTTTCTTGATTGCACCAGCTCCATCGGCCGTCGTCAAGAGGTGACGGCCGACACTTTTCACTGAATCTACCGAATCTTGTCGGCAGCACGTACGATTTCTCAGGTGACCGTGCAACCTCCACGCCGCCCCCCGGCCGAACGTCGGACATCCCCCCGCGCCAGAATCCTGGCCTGCACCGCCGAATGCCTGCTCGAACGCGGCTACGCCGCAACCACCGTGAGCGCGGTCCAGGAACGCGCCGGACTCGCCCGCGGCACCGTCCAGCACCACTTCCCCACCAGAGCCGAACTGCTCATCGCCGCCACCACCCAGGTCGTCGACACCCGGCTCGAGAAATTCCGGCGCGAAGCCGAACTCCTCGCGCCCGGCCGCGACCGCCTGCAATCGGTCGTCGACCTCGCCTGGCGCGACCTCAACAGCCCCGCCTTCTTCACCGCACTCGACCTGTGGGTCGCCGCACGCACCGACACCGAACTTCGCGACCAGCTCGTCATCGAAGAACGTCGCGTATTCACCGAAATGCGCAGGCTCTACCTGGAAGTGCTCGGCGAACCGTACGCCTCGGATCCGCGAGCCGAAGTCCTCGTCGAATTCACCATCGACCTGCTCACCGGGCTCTCGATGACCGCCATGCTCACCGGCACACTCGGCGAACGCGAGGCGGTACTGCGCCGATGGAAGCGCGCGCTCGCCGTACTCATCGGACAGCTACCCAGCGAGGAACTGCTCGACGGAAGTCCACTGCCGGCCGCGTTGCACTGACCGCGCTCGACGTCGCTCCCCATCCAGGGCGCGACAGGCCCTAGTCCCCCGTCGTCTCGACCCCGGACAACCCGTTCCAGCACAGCGAGACAACGGTATCGACCGCATCGCCCTTCGGAATCGGACGACCCGTGTCCAGCCACTGCCGCGCCGCGAGATGGCTGGCACCGACCACGCCGAACGCACACGCGTAGGCACGGACATCGTCCATCCCCGCCGCGCGCAGCTCAGCGCTCACCAGCACCGCGCACTCGCCCATGGCATTGCGCACCCGCCACCGCACACACGGTTCACTCGGCACCGGCGACTCGAAGACCAACGTGTGCCCGCCTGCGTCCTCGTCGACGAAGTCGAAATAGGCCAGCACCGCGCGACGCACCTTGTCCTCCTGACCGTTCGCATCGGCCAGCGCATCGCGAATGCCGTCGACCATCCGGTCCAGATACCCCTGCAACACCGACAGATACAGATCGAGCTTGCTCGCGTAGTGCGTGTACAGCACCGGCTTGCTCATCCCGGCCCGAACGCCGATGTCGTCCATGCTCGCACCGTGATACCCGTGGGCCACGAAGACCGCACGCGCGGCGTTGAGCACCATGAGCCGACGCTGGGTGCGGGCCGTTTCGGCGCTCTCGTCGGTCTGGATGTCATGGAAGAGAAGTGTCATGGCGCGTCCGGGGATTCGAGGGTGTTCACCATGTGAGCACCGGCTTGACCACAGTGCCCGCACGCTGATCGGCCAGCGCGGCGCCGACCTCGGCATGCGGATACCGGGCGATGAGTCGATCGGCCGGGAAACGACCGGCCGCGTACAGATCGAGCAGATGGGGAATGAAGGTGGCGGGCACGCTGTCGCCTTCGAGGCAGCCGCGAATCACCTTGCCGTGCAGCACGAGATCACCGACATCGATCGGCGGCGTACCGCGACCAAGACCCACCGCCACCACCGTCGCCCCCACCGCGAGCGCGGCGACGGCATCGGCGAGCACGGTGGCGATGCCGGTGGTGTCGAGCGCATGCGTCGCACCACCATCGGTGAGTTCACGGATGCGCGCTGCCGTCGGCCCGTCGGCAGGATCGAGTGCGGCGTCAGCTCCCAGTTCGACGGCCAGTTCCCGCCGCGCAGCCGATGTTTCGACGACGACCACGCGCACGTCCGGAACTGTCCGGGCTGCGAGTAGACCCGCCATCCCGACCGCGCCCGCCCCGTACACGGCAACCCACGCACCCGGCTCCGGCCGCAAAGCGTTGAGCACCGCACCCGCACCGGTCTGGAAACCGCAGCCGAACGGCGCCGCCACCGCGAGGTCGATCGCGGGGTCGACCACGACCGTGTTGTCCTCCGTGCTCAGCGCGTAACCGGCGAAACTCGACTGACCGAAGAATCCGTCGAGAATCGGGGACCCGTCGACCAGCGCCCGGGGCGTGGCGTGCGCGCGTCGCCCGAACTGGTTGAGCGTGGTCGCCCGATGACAGTACGCAGGCCGGCCGGCCACACAGTTGCGACAGACACCGCAGTGCCGAAAGGTCAGCACGACATGATCGCCGGGCCGCACTGTGCGCACATCGGAGCCGACCGCCGCGACGACACCCGCGCCCTCGTGGCCCAGCAGGATCGGCCGATCCGCGGCGCCCGCGCGACGGCTCACCAGGTCGGTGTGGCAGATACCGGCAGCGACGATCCGCACCAGGATCTCGCCCGCGCGCGGCTCGTCGACCTCGATCGGTTCGATCGAGAACTCCGCGCCCGGATCGCGCGACAGCACCGCCGTCGTGCGCATCAAGAGACCCGTTCCAGCAGGAAGTAGAAGTATTCGCCGTGCGCGAGAACCAGTTCGGGGCGCCCGTTCATGATGCCCATCAGGGTGGTGTCGTCGAGCCACTTGAAGTGGTCGAACACCGCGCGACCGTCGTAGACCATGGTCGCGGTGACCTCACCGCGGAACTCGATGTTCCACAGCGTCGCTTCGCCCTGTCCCAGTTCGACATTGGAGAACAGGGTGCCGTCCTCGGCCCGGCAGATCAGCGGCTTCGCGTCGTCGAGAGCGTGGAAGTTCTTCCCGTACCAGCGGCTCGCGGGCAGTGCGCGGCACAGGGGGTGACCGGTCTGAAAGGCGTCACCGCGCCACTCGCCGAGGATGTCCTCGGCGCGCGCCGGGCGTAGCCGGGTCCACAGCTGATCCAGCTCGGCGGTCGTCACACCGTCCGACTGCTCCTTGAGCTGCTGCCACCGTGGTTTGTCCGCGCTCATCAAGCCCTCGTCTCACAGAGTTCAGAACCATTCGGTTCACAGTGGACCATAGTTCCGAACCAGATGGTTCGGCAAGAGGTAGGATTCGGCGCATGCGTGCGGCAGGTCAGGCAACCAGGGAG
>NZ_JBHWZY010000202.1:0-9291 GCF_042727815.1 Nocardia sp. NPDC060220 | reverse complement strand
GCGCTCCAAAAACACAGCCCCCAACTAACCCGGACCCGGTAAACCCCGATGCGCCCTCACCGACCCCACCCGGCCGACCGCCACGCGGTAGCTGTGCACGATATCCCCGATCTTCGAGTCCGAAACCCCGCCGACGCCAGCCGCTAAAGTTGCAGTGTGCCGTCTATTGCGTATTTCGGGCCGTCCGGGACCTTCACCGAGATGGCTCTGGCGAAGTTCGAGAACTCGGGGGCCTTCGACGGGCCGGTCGAGCGGATTGCCGCGCCCAGTCAAGGGGCGGCGCTCGACCTGATCCGGACCGGCGAGGTCGACGGTGCGGTGGTGCCGATCGAGAGTTCGGTCGAGGGCTCGATCCCGGCGACCCTGGATTCCCTTGCCATCGGACCGCGCTTGCAGATCATGGCCGAAACCGAGCTCGAGGTCACCTTCACGATCCTGGCGCGCCCCGGCACCTCGCTGGCCGATGTGCGCACACTCGCCGCCTATCCCGTGGCAGCCGCGCAGGTCAGGGAGTGGGTGGCCCGGAACATGCCGGAGGCGCGCCCGTTCACCTCGGCGTCCAACGCGGCAGCCGCCGAAGACGTGGCCGCGGGCACCGCGGACGCCGCGATCTCGACCGCGCTGGCAGGCGAACGACTCGGCCTGCAGACCCTGGCCGCGGGGGTGGCCGACCACGACCAGGCCATCACCCGCTTCGTGCTGGTCACCCAGCCGGGCATCGCCCCCGCGGCCACCGGCGCCGACCGGACCTCCGTCGTCCTCGAACTGCCCAACGAGCCCGGTTCGCTGATGCGCGCGTTCGCCGAATTCGCCACGCGTGGGGTCGATCTCACGCGCATCGAATCGCGCCCGACCCGCACCGGCATGGGCACCTACCGGTTCTATCTCGACTGTGTCGGACACCTCGACGACCCGGCGGTAGCGGAGACTCTGAAGGCCCTGCACCGCACGACCCAGGTCCGCTTCCTCGGATCATGGCCCGCGACAGCGGCAGTCGGCACACCTCCGCCGTCGGACGAACCGGCCGCAGAATGGTTGACGCAATTGCGAAAGGGGGTCGCGGACCTATGACTACCCGCGCGAAACTGATTCTGGTGCGCCACGGCGAGACCGAGGGCAATGTCGCGAAGATTCTCGACACCGCCGTGCCCGGCCTGCCGCTGACCGAACGTGGTGTGGCGCAAGCGAAAGCGTTCGGCGCGGGCCTGGAGCGCGCGCCCCAGGTACTGGTGTCGTCGGACGCGTTACGCGCCCGGCAGACCGCGAGTCACATCGAAGAAGCCACCGGCACACCGGCTTACGTCCTCGACGGCCTGTACGAGGTGCAGGTGGGCGATCTGCACGGCCGCTCCGACCGGGAAGCGCACGAACTCTTCCAGCAGATCTATCGCGGCTGGCACCTCGGCGAACTCGACGTGCGAGCCCCCGGCGGCGAATCCGGCCACGAAGTGCTGGCCCGCATCCTGCCCGTCCTCGACGGCCTGCGCGAGGAATTCCTGACCGCCGACGCCGACGCCGACGTGGTGGTGGTGAACCACGGCGCCGCGATGCGCCTGGTCGGCAAGGCGCTGGCCGGGGTGGCGCCGCCGTTCACAACGAACAACCACCTCGACAACACCGAGACCATCGAACTGCTCCCCACCGAAGACGGTGGCTGGGAATGCCTACGCTGGGGCAGATTCACCCCGCCGTTCACCATCAAAGCCGACCCCTCCGCCGACGACCCCATGGGTTAAACGCTCCGGCTGCGCCTACGGTTTACGGCTAAGTTGTGGGGGCGTTTGGTGGGCGGTTGCGGTGGGGTGGGGTGGGCTTACGCCGGGTTAGCGGCTGCCGCGGTAGGGAATTCGGTGCGGACCGGGAGCGACTCGATGAGGTCGGCTACCGCGGTGCGGAGGCGGGCGTTGGTGCCGCTGGCGATGGACGACCATTTCACGCCGTCGTCGGCGACGCTGGCGGTGATGATGAATCTGCCTGCGCGCGTGTTGAAGACGGCGATGTGGTTGTCCTGGACATCGCGGGTGCCGTCGCCGTAGGCCACGCCGACGATCTCGGCGTAGGAGTGGATCTCCACCAGCGCCGAGGCCAGTGCTTGCGCGTCGGTGGCCGGATTGCCCACCTCGGCCAGGCGTTTCGTGGTGGCGGCCGCGTCGCCGGTGTCGCCGAAGATCGGCGCCAATTGTTCGGTGGGGGCGTTCATCCCGTACAGCTCGAGCGCTTCGACCGGTCCGAGCGCCTGCAGCACCGCGCCGGGCAGATCGAGCCCGGCGTCGTCGATGACGTAGGACTGCGGCCCGCGCAGGGCAACGACCGCGCGGTCGTCGCCCTGCGCCAGACAGAATCGGTTGACCTGGCCTGCCACCACCCACCGCAGCGCGATGATCCACTGCGGCCGGTAGAGCACCCGCAGCCGTTCGGCGAGCTCGGGTGCCACCGCCTGGCCGAACAGCAGCTCGCGTTCGGCCAGGGCGGTCTGTGCCACGTTCATGGCGGCGTCGTGCGCGGTGACGTTGTCATAGCGGCCCATGGCGTCGAGCACCACGGGCATCTCGTCGAATTCCAGTTTCTCCAGGAGGAACTGCATGTCGTCGAGCGAGAGCACGACGGCGCCGAGCAGCGAGCCTCCGCTGCCCGTGCCGAGAACCGTCACTTGGCCGTTCCGGCGAGGTCGGCGCCGATCACACCTTCGGCCGCGTAGCGACCGTCGGTGAACTCGTCGGAGCGCACGTAGTCGACGCCATCGTGCTCGTCGTCTTCCTCGCCCTTCTGCCGGTTGCCCATCAGCGGGTTGGTGCCGTTGCCGGCGTTGCGCACGGGTGCGCTCTCGACCCGGTTGACGACCGATTCCGAGACCGGCGCGCTCGCTGCCGCGTTCGAGGCGGGCGCACCCCAGCCCTCGGGCAGCTTCAGCGACCCCGCGCTGACGCCACCGAGACCGGCCGAGGTGGTGGCCATGCCGCCCACCGCGGCACCGGCGGCGCCGACACCCGCCATGACGGGCGCGGCGGCGGTGCCCGCGGGCACGGTGGCCGTGGCCGCCGAGATCGCGGAAGCGCCGATGTTGCCGACCGTGCTGACGCCGCCGGTGAGCACGCCACCCGCGGTGTTGGCCGCCTGGGTGGCCGCGCTGACCACACCGGGGTTGGAGACGAAGGCCTGCGCCGCGGCGACCGCGGTCTGCAGCGGATCGCCGCCGCCGAAGTCGCCCTGCGAGGCGGAACCCGCACCGCTGGCGATGGCGGGCGGCATGGTGAACTCGCTGGGGACGGCGACGGTGGCCGAGGTAGCGGCCTCGTAGGTCTCCATCACCAGTGCGGCGCGGATGTCCATGGCATTGCGCGCGACTTCGGCGACCTCGAAGGCGCCGGAGACGACACCGGGCGGGTTGGCCGAAGCGGCCACCGCGCTGTTGGTGGCGACGATCTCGGGCAGGCTCGGCATCGCGATCGAGGCGACGGTGTAGGCGGTGGCGTTGGCCGCGCACTTGGCACTGATCGCCGCGGACGCGATGCCCTGCTGGCTGGCCCAGCCCGCGAACGGCGCCAGACGGGCGAGCACGGCGATGCCGTTGACACCCTGGAGGCCGACACCGACTTCGGCGATCACGCGCGTGATGGTGAAGGCGGCGTCGCCCCACGCGGCGGCCAGCGTGCCCCACGAGGTGGCGGCGGCGCTGATCGGGATCGCGTGTGCGCCCGCGTTGAGGGTGGTGGAGTTCACTTCGGCCATACGAGGCAGCCAGAACACCCCGGTGATCCCTGCGGTCATGTTTGTTTCTCCCCTGAGTAAATGATCGTCGACAGGATCTCGGTGCGACTACACCTGGACGGCGTTGATCGTCGCCGCGCGAGCCACGTCTTCCCCGATATGAGTGGTCAGCTGCGAGCGCAGGGTCGCGGCCGCGTGATGCAGCTCGAGGATCGCCTGGGCGACCGAACCGTCGTGCTTGCCCGCCGCAGTGTTGAAGTGGGTCGCCGCGAGCAGCGACACCTCTTCGGCGCCGGAAGGCAGCACGTGCGTGGTCGGCCCGGCGAGCCCGGCCGCGATGGCGAGGCGCTCGGCGAGCAGATCCAGCTCCGCGGATGCGGCGAGGACGATTTCAGGTGCAACGAGAACGTGTCCAACCATGACCCGACTCCTTCTGGTGGCGGCTATCGGGAACCACGAGAATTCCCCCTACGAGTACTAGGACGCGAGAGCGGTTCATTCGGTTCCATCGATTCCCCACCCAGTTTCGCTAACCCCATCCCAGCTCATGCAACCGGTCGTCGTCAATCCCGAAATGGTGTGCTATTTCATGGATCACGGTGATCGCGACTTCTTCGACCACCTCGTCGTCGCTGTTGCAGATGTCGAGAATAGCCTCACGATAGATCGTGATCGTATCCGGCAACGATCCGGCGTAGTAGCTGTCGCGCTCGGTGAGGGCAATGCCGTGGTACAGCCCGAGCAGCGACGGTTCCTCGTCGTTTCGGGGCTCTACCAGCACCACAACATTGTCTATGGCACTGGACAGCTCCGCCGGGATCTGGTCGAGGGCATCACTGACCAGCTCCTCGAAACGCCGCTCCGGCATCCGCTCGGACAACGTCACCTCGGCTGGGGCTGCGGCGGCAGTGGCGCGGCGCCCGGCAGCGGCGCCGGGGTGGAACGTCCGGTGTTGGGCGGGGGCACCGGGGCCTGTCCGTCGATCAGGATCTCGCCGCGGGCCGAGCCGACGATGGGCGCGAAACCCTCACGGTCGGCGCCTTTTCCGAGCCAGCAGTCCAATTTGTGGCTGCCCGCGAGCCAGCTGGCGGGCTCCAGATAGTCGAAGAACAGGGTGAGTGTCTTGTTGCGGATGGCATCGGGGCTGCCGAGGTAGTCGCCCGAGAGCCGGTTGCACTCGGCCTCGACGAACTTGTCCTGATCGGCTTCCGACGGCGGTCCGCCGGTGAAGGCGGTGGCCAGGTCGACGGTGCCGACGATCTCCACCGAGTGCGGCTGGGTGCAGTCGACCGGGTCGGTGGGCAGGTTCTGATTGATGCCGAGGCAGGTGCCGGTGGCATGGGTCTTGGACTGATCACTCTCGGCGAGAGTGCCGGTGGTGGCCGGGCTCGTGGAGGTGGCCGCGACCTGGACACCGCAGCGCAGAGTCCGGTCGCCGTGCTGCCAACCGGCCGGGCTCGGCGACATCACATTCACCATGAACTTGCCGCGCGGGTCGAACCGGCCGCCCAGGTATTTCTGGACAGCGGTCACGCAGTGCTCGTCGCGCAGCTCGGTCATGCGCAGCGAATCGGGGTGACGGGTGCCGTCGGCGAACTCACGCCCCGGATAGGCGCTGAGGTCGATGACACCCGCCACCTCGAACAGGTGCTTGTCGCCGCAGCCCACCTTCACGAGGTCGCTGCGGTCGGGTTTGGACCAGGTCAGGCAGTCGCCCTGCGCCGCGCTGCTGAACTCTTTGTCACGCACCACCGGTTCGGCGCCGGGTTGGTGCGCTTCCACCTTGTCGGTGTCGAAGCCTGTCACGGCCATGGTGACCATGGCCGCGACGATCGCCCCGAGGGCGCCTATCAGCAGCCCCCAACGCAGTTTCGTCGCGGACAGGTGCAGGGCGCCGCCGCGACTGGGCGCGGCGGGTCCCTCGGCTGGGTTGCTCTGCTTCTTCGACATCGTCGACGAGTGTATTTGTCGCGGCGGACTGCCGGGTCAGCCCCGCAGAGCTGACACGAAGATGCCCGGTATGCGGCGCAGTTTGCCGTCGCCGTAGAAATCGGTCAGTTTGCGTCCGGTGGAGGTGCCGGTCTTGTTCGAGACGAACCACGGCGGCTTCGGGGTCAGGGCGAATTCACCGCGCAGAATCGAGCGCGGAGCGGGGCGGAAGGGACCGCGGACCACGGTGCGTTCCACATCGTCGAGGAGGAAGGCGTTGTGTACGACGCCGATGCCGCTCTGGATGTCGTCGATGGTGTGGCCGGGGTAGGCGCCCCAGCTGGCGCGCGGCGTCAGGAACGCGAGACCGGTCCAGGCGTTGAGGGCGACGGTGCCGTAGCGCAGGTCCTCGATCGCGGTGTCGAGTTTCGCGCCGAGCTCGGTGATGGTCGCGGGGTCGGCGATGATGTTGGCGCCGAGCGTGCCCATCAGCTCCGCATTGGCGAAGTCGACCGCGTTGCCGAGGAATTCGGCCCCGGCGCCGGGAAGCTCGACCACGCCGAGCACCGGCGAGAAGTACTCGGTGCGCAGCAGCGGAGTGTCGCCTGCGGGCAGGTTCTCGACCAGGAGGCGGCCGTTGGCGCGGGCGGCGTCGGGGTAGCTCGCCAGCGCGCCCGCCACGCGGTTGTCGCTGCCCGGGTAGTAGGCGGTGCGCGCGGGAGCGTTGTCGATCGCGGCGCGCAGTTCGGTGAGGAACTGCTCCTTGAGCGGCCAGTCCGCGGCGAGTACCACCGTCTGCGCGGCGACACAGTTGTAGCCGCCGTTGTGCAGGCGCTGGGTGGCCACGTGCTCGGCCTGGAACTTCAGATCGGCGGCCGACCATTCACCGGGCACCACGATGCACGGCGCGACACCGCCGAGCTCGCTGGTGATCGGCTTGTCCAGGATGGGCTCGCCGGTCTTGTCCGCGCCCTGACCCCAGACGATCGCGTCGTGGGTCGGCGCGCCGCCGGTCATGTGCACGTGCGCGACCAGCGGATGGTTCACCAGGTAGCCGCCCTCGGGGGCCCCGCCGGTGAGGATGCGTACCACGCCGAGCTCGATGAACGGCGCGAAGATCGCCTGGAACACCGGCAGCAGCGGATCGGTGATCGGGTTGAGCTTGAGCGCGACGACGCGGTTGTTGGCGTAGAGCTCGTAGAGGGTGTCCAGCGGCGCGATCGACATGATGTTGCCCGCGCCGAGCACCGCGCCCACACCGTTGGTCTTCGCGGGGTCGCGCTGGGCCAGGCCGGCCTTGCGGCGCGCGGTCGCGGCATCGACGCCGGGCTTCAGCCACACATCGGCGCTGAATCCGCTCAGCAGCAGCTTGTCGTAGACGCCGTGCGGCAGCGCGGGCACCGCCACCCGGCCGCCGGGGGCGGTGGTGAGGTCGACACCGTCGAGCGGGCTCGCGCCCTTCTCGAGCGCCGCCATCGACTCGCTCAGCGCCTGCGCGCCCGCGAGCATCGTCATCGGGCCCGACATCCACTCCTCCCCGAGCAGCGGGCTGTCGGCGTCGAGTTTCTTGATGGTGCGGGCGGCCGCGACCCACGCCTCGGCGTCGCGGGCGGTGAGCGCGTGCAGTTCGTCGAGCAGTTCGCGGCGGCGACGCAGGTCGGTCGCGGCCCAGGTCTTTTCCCCTTGGGTGAGATCGGCGAGCGCGGTATCGATGACGGCGGTGTCGAAAGAGGTACTCACACCGCAACTATGCCCCTGTGCTGCCCGATTGGCACTTCAACTAGGCTGTTTTCTCATGATCGACCTCCGATTCCTGCGCGAGAACCCGGAAGCCGTCCGTGCCTCGCAGCGGACCCGCGGTGAGGACCCCGCGCTCGTCGACGCCCTGCTCGAAGCCGACGCCGCGCGCCGGGCCGCCGTGGCCACCGCCGACAACTTGCGTGCCGAACACAAGGCCATGGGCAAGGTGATCGGCAAGGCGAGCAAAGAGGAGCGCCCCGCGCTGCTGGCCGCCGCCACCGACATGTCCACCAAGGTCAAAGAGGCCGAGCTCGCCGAGAACGCCGCCGACGCCGAACTCGACGCCGCGCAGCGCGCCATCTCCAATGTCGTGCAGGACGGCGCGCCCGCGGGCGGCGAGGACGACTATGTCGTGCTCGAAACCGTCGGCGCCCCACCAGTTTTCGACTTCGAGCCCAAGGATCACCTCGAGCTGGGCGAGTCGCTGCACCTGTTCGACATGGAACGTGGCGCCAAGGTGTCGGGCTCGCGGTTCTACTTCATGACCGGCTACGGCGCGTTGCTGCAGATGGGTCTGCTGCAGCTGGCCGCGCAGAAAGCCGTGGCCAACGGGTTCACCATGATGATCCCGCCGGTGCTCGTGCGACCGGAGATCATGGCGGGAACCGGGTTCCTCGGTCAGCATTCGGCCGAGGTCTACCACCTCGAAGAGGACGACCTCTACCTCGTCGGGACCTCGGAGGTGCCGCTGGCCGGCTACCACTCCGACGAGATCCTCGATCTGAGTGCGGGCCCGAAGCGCTACGCGGGCTGGTCGTCGTGCTTCCGCCGCGAGGCCGGTAGCTACGGCAAGGACACCCGCGGCATCATCCGCGTGCACCAGTTCGACAAGGTCGAGATGTTCGTCTACACCACCCCTGAGCAGGCCGATGCCGAGCATCAGCGGCTGCTGGCCTGGGAGCGCGAGATGCTGGCCGCCATCGATGTGCCCTACCGGGTGATCGACGTGGCGGGTGGCGACCTGGGTAGCTCGGCGGCGCGCAAATTCGACTGCGAGGCCTGGGTGCCCACTCAGCAGACCTACCGCGAACTCACCTCCACCTCGAACTGCACCACCTTCCAGGCGCGCAGGCTCTCGGTCCGCTACCGCGACGAGAACGGGAAAGCGCAGATCGCGGCCACGTTGAACGGCACTTTGGCCACGACGCGCTGGATTGTGGCGATCCTGGAGAACCACCAGCAGGCCGACGGTTCGGTGCGGGTGCCCGAGGCGCTGGTCCCGTTCGTCGGTACCGATATCCTGAAGCCGTAAGATGCTCAGTGTTTGCTGGCGACCCATTTGCCGGATGTGGCAAACACCCTGACCCATCAACATCTAGGCTGGTGCACGTGCGAGGAATCGGGGCGCGCGGCGATACCCGAACCCGGGTGCGGGCGGCATCGGCGTTGGCGACGGCAAAGGTCATGGCCAGGACAACGGGGGCGTTCTACGTTCTCGGTGGTGTCCTCGGCCTGATGATCACTGCCGTCGCGCCGGGCGACGACGGCAATCGCGCCGTGGTCGGCACCGCGGCGGCGATCTCGGTGGTTCTCGGTCTCACGCTGCTCGCGTGGGGTCCGCGGATGCCGCACGGCCTGCACCACGCCTACCTCGCCACCGCGGCGGTGCTCGTCGCGATCGCGGTGTACGACTTCCCCAACCTGGTCGGCGCCATCACCCTGGCCTCGTTCTTCGTCTTCGTCGCCTGCGACGCGGCGCTGTTCTTCGCCTGGACCCAGGCCGCCGCGCACATCGGTTTCGCGATGGTGCTGTGCCTGCTGGTGTTGCCCGCGCGCGGGTTGCCGTGGTGGTCCGGGCTGATCCCGGCTGGTGTCACCTTCGGCGCCGGCGTGGTGGTCGGCATCCTCACCAGG
>NZ_JBHWZY010000201.1:0-9304 GCF_042727815.1 Nocardia sp. NPDC060220 | reverse complement strand
CCGCAGTAGAAGAAGTCGACGCCTGGGACACCCTCCTCCCCGTAGCAGCAGGCATGTCCCCGCAACCCCTACAACGCCTGGCCCAACGCCCAGCCATGCAAAACCCCACCCTCCTCACCAAAATCGCCGACCTAGCCCTGACCCAAAACCTCTGGCTCTCCCTACTCCCCCTAGCCACCCACCTCTCCCCCACCCAACTCCACACCGTCGCCGCCCGAGTAGCCACCGAACCCGACGACTCCCTCACCACCCTCATAGAGCAAGCCCACGCCGAAAGTCATTGGCCCACCCTCCTCCCAGTAGCCCTCGCCCTCTCCACCCCAGACCGCAAACGCCTCGCCACCCTCCCGGTAATGCACCGCCCCGCCTACCTCACCGCCGCCATCGAAGCCACCGCCACCCACAACCTCTGGCCCGAAGCCCTCCCCCTCCTCAACGACCTCCCCACCACCACCCACGACACCCTCGCCACCACCATAAACACCCTCACCGACAACCAATTCCGCGCCGCGATCCAAGCCGCCACGGCAGCCGATTGCACCACAACCCTGATACAAATCCTCCTCCGCCAAAACTTGTCCGCTCGATCCCGCTCCCTCACCCTCCTCAACGAAGCCGACAACCTGGAAACCCTTGTCGGCACCATCACCACGCAAGATCCCGCCATCTGGCAAAGCTTGTCCGACATCCGCACAGAAATCCCCGAACAACTTCGCAACCAGCTCGTCGCACAAGCAACTCGATGCGGTCAACCAGAACTCGCGGACAAGCTGACGGCCAGCTGATCGCCCAGGGACCTATCAGCCTCCTTGCGACGAATAAGTCGTGATGGGTGGCTGTGCGGGATATGTATCGCGGGACAGCATGTTCCGAATCGAGCAGAGCCGGAAGAGCATGGGGTTGAGCGATAGCCTGGTCATCGCGGTCGGGCAATCAGGGTTGTCGGCGTGGGAAAAGGAGTCGGATAGGGAACATGCTCGCCCGGACCCGGCAGCCCGGACCTACGCAGCCGTTGTGTCGCGGCAGTAGTCTCCTCCGCGCCGGTGATGGTCAGCTGTGTGCGTGCCGCATCAATCGCGGACTCGATGGCCGAAGTGCACCAAGATCAACGACGAGGGGCTGCCCGCCATTGATCCGCGCTACCTGCTGGAATTTCTACTGAGTCGAGCCACCACAGCACGAATCGGACAACCGCTTCGGCCCACATCGCACCGACCATCAGCGCTGCAGCCTGGCCGACCTCGCCGTCCCTATCCCTTCGCTGGTAGAACAACAGTCGATCGTCACCACGTTGGTCGACCGGGAATCGCGCATCGAGTCCCTGCGGGCGGCGCTCCACCCGAAGGAGAACGCTCGGTACATGCTCGCGGACGGGCTACTCGGTAGCGAACTCGCGATGGACGAAGGCAGCAACCGAGCGACGGGTCCGACAAGGATTGAGTCAGCTTCCGCTACCCGGCGCCTTGCCCCACAACAACTTTCGCGTTTTCAGGAGCGTCTGCCACCAAGTTGATGTGGGCATTGACAAGTACCGACCGAGTAGCTGGACGACCAATCGTCCGATCCGGAGGGTCAGCCATCGTGGACCGGCTCCGGGTTGTCGACTGGCTCCTTTCGACTCCTCGCCGAGCCAGATTCACTGTCGCCGAGGCGAATAGGATCCGAGCCACTCGGCGCAGCGCCCTGGTCCATCTGTCAGGATGTGAGTACGGGCACGTGCAGTAGGGGTCGATGCTCGTTGCAGGATTTCTGCAAGTTCGGGATCACGGGCCGATGGCCGTCAGGAGGGATGAGATTGACCAGCGCACACGGCGAAGTCACCATGCCGACCCAGGTTCGCCAGGTCGATCGGGCACTCCGGGATATCTATATCGACTCCGCGCTATTGGATATCAGCGATCTCGACGGTCGGCCACCCGCGGAGGTCGAACCGCGCGCGCTGTCACGCGCGCTCACCGCCCAGGCCGTCAGGGTCGTCACCGGATTCAGTCACCACGAGGCCGCCCTCACAGTGATCGACGGGGCGTCCGACCAGGGCATCGACGCGATCGCGGTGGTCGATGGCACGGACCCGCACATTTACCTCGTCCAGGCGAAATGGAGCAAGGCAGGTAAAGCACACAGCGATCGTTCGGCGGTCATGGAGTTGCTGGCGGGGTTGCGGCTGATCGACGATGGCGACTTCGAGCCGTTCAACCCCCGCGGCCGCGCACTCGCCGCACACGCCCACGCTGAGATGAACCGGCGGCCGGTTCCTGTTACTCAAGTCATTGTGCTGATGCGGGCCGACGAGGTAACAGCCGGCTTTACCGACGCGTTGGTCAATGGAGAGAAAGAGTTCAATCGACACGGCAACGTCCTCGACCATCGGATCATCCTTGCCCGCGAGGTGTGGGAGTCGATCCGAAACGATCTGACACCGCCGCCGGTGAATCTGGACGTGGAGCTGTTCCCGTGGTTCGAGATCGGATCGCCGCATCCGTCCTTCCATGGCGTGGTGAACGCCGCAGATATCGCTCGCTGGGTCGAAACCGGATCAGACCTCTTCAGCGCTAACATTCGAAATCCTCTCGGTCGGACACCCATCAACAATGAGTTGATCACGACATTGACTGAGGAGCCCGCAAACTTCTGGTACTTCAACAACGGCGTCACGGTGCTCTGCGAGGAAGTCGAACGAACCGCACACAACATGCGATCACCGCATAATCGGCCACTGTCACTGATGCTGCGTGGAGCAAGCGTCGTCAACGGCGCGCAAACCGTGAAGTCGATTGCAGAAGCTGTTCGCCACGACGATGCGGCCGGAGAGGCGCAGGTCAGCGTGCGCATCATCGTTACCGGCGCGGCGAAAGATTTCGCCAAGCGAACAACGCAGGCGACCAACCGTCAGAACCGGGTCGAGGCACGCGACTTCATCGCTCTAGAGCCCCTGCACGCGGCAATCATGGAGGAGATGCGCGCCGAACTCGGACTCGAATACAGCGTGCGGCGGGGTGAACTCGAGCCGCCTGCGGACGCGGGCTGTTCAGTGGTGGAGGCAGCGTGCGCGCTGGCATGCGCTCACCCTGACAGTCAATACGCGGCGCGAATCGCGACGACGTTGGATGTGTTGTGGGAGCGCGGTTCTCAGGGCATTCACGATGTACTGTTCCGTCCGCGGCCCAGCGTCTACCAGTTGTGGAACGCGGTACTGATCCTGCGCGCCGTGCAGCGCACCTTGCATCAATTGCGAAGTCGTTTTGCGCGCCGTGGGGTGGTTCTGATGGATCACGGTATGTATCTGCTGACCCATCTCGTGTTCCGGAAACTCGACGCGGACGGATTCGATGAGGCCGATCCCGATCTGGCATGGTCCGCTCAGGCGATCGGACGAGTTCCAGACCTGGTGAAGCAGCTGGTTCCACAAGTGGCGACGACAATTGACGAGCGTTTCGGGGACCGTGCGCGCCTGCAGGCGGTGTGCTCGGACATCGACCGATGCAGAGAGATTGCTGAGTACGTTTTGTCCGGCGACACACCGTTCTCGGATGCGAAGGCACGTCAGTACCGCAGGAGCACCGCACCACGACCCCGCCGCCGCCCAAACGCCGTGACAGTGTTGATAGACAAGGGGATTCTGGCCGAGGGCACTGTACTCGTCCTGTCAGACAACTTCCCGGTGGAGACAGCGGCATTGGCGAGCTGGTTGGCTGCGGATCCCAAGCGCACACGGGCAACGTGGGTCGCGCACCGGCAGCGCCCCGTCCTGTGGGCGGCCGACGGCAACCAATACTCCCCGTCTGGTCTTATCGCGCACATGTGGGAGCTCGCCGAATGGACGGGTCGACCGGTCGCCAACCAAGGCACGACCCGGTGGATGACACAAAGCGGAGAAACCTTGGCGGATCTGGCTGGGCGGGTTCTCGACCAACTCGAGGATTCCACGGAAGACGCCGAGTAGTGACCTTTCCAACCACGCCTTACCGCCGGCGTTGGATGATTGCAGCAATCGCAGGTACTCGGTGATCCGATTTCGTCAACGTGGGAGGTCGAATGGAGTCCAGGTTTCGGCAGATGCGGCACCCGGAGCATCGAGCTGCCACCAAGGCGTTGGCACGCGAACCCCATGTCAACGAACTCAACAGCTATGTGGGTGAGCTCAGAAATCGGTATACGGAGCGGTTCGTGCCGCTTGTATCCCCTGAGTTCGGTGGAGTTCAGGCACGACTGATGTTATTGACGCTATCGCCCGGACGCCAGACTCGCGACGATGTCGCGCAAGGCTCTGGATTCCTGTCGGCCGACAACACCGACGTGGCGGCGGAGCGGATCTCAGCCGCGCTCGAATTTTCCGGAATCGACCGCCGCGACTGCGTCCCGTGGAATATATACCCCTGGTATGTCGGAAATTTCCGGAGTCACTCCGGTACCGAACAAGCGAGAATGCTCAGGGAAGGAGCAGATCTTTTGATTCAGGTGATCGCTCGGTTGCCCCGCCTGCGGTCAATCTTCATATTCGGCGACTTACCCCGACAAGCATGGGGCCACTTCGCGCAGCAGTACCCGCGAACCAATCGGATGCTACATAGGACCCACCATCGCAGTACCGGACCGGCTGGCTACATCGGTTCGCGGGAACAACAAGCGGTGTGGCAGCAACAGCTGCTCGACAAGATGGTTCGGGCGAAGAAGTCATTGGACCAGCGGTGAGCGATTTTCATCCTGCGTGGCCCGAGCACTGCTGTCCATCGAGTCCCTGCTGGTACGACGCTTCCTGGTCGGCCGCTCCACCTCCTCGAAGCCGAGGGAGTCCGATTCTCCCCAGACGGCCGCCCTGATTCGACCCAGCGCCTCAGCCCCGCCGAGCTGAAGCAGCTGCAGTCCAACCAAGTGCCGGTGTGAAGCGCCGCTCGAGACCGGAACAGTCACACTCGCCTCTCCTCAGAGCTCATCGAGCAACGCCGAAACCTGTGCGGACAATGGATTATCCGGGCCACGCAATACCAGCAGATCATCGCGCAGCGGCTGGAGTATCCGGCGCGCGTCGGCGGACGCACCGGCATCGAAGTACAGCTCACCGAGCGACAGCCGCATTTCCAGGGCAGCCTCGCTACAGTCGCCGCCCGCGGCGACGATATCGCTCAGCAGCTGGTTCATGACCGCGAAACCGCCGTCGATATCGCCGATCTGCATGCGACAACTCGCAGCCATCGAACGCATCTCCCACGCCGACTCGCTGAACCGGCCTTCCGTGCGCCGGTAGGCCTCGGCGAGCGATTCCAATTCTGTTCGAGCCCGGCGGTATTCGCCACCGAGAACCCACGCGCCGACCACCTTTCGGCGGAGCTCGAGCACATCGACGTGGTCGGCACCCCGAGCGTCGGCGGCACTGTTGATGACCGCTACCAAGGCATCCGCGGCCTGCGCGAAGCGGTCGGCCTCGACCAGTTCCTCGTATCGATGCAGGGCGGTGTCGATCGCAGTGCGCAGGTGCAGTGGTGTCAGCGGCGCGGTGATTTGCACGGGAGCGGCGGACAGTTGGGTCGGCTCGACCTGCGAGGTTTCCAGTGGGGCGTTGGGGCGGCGGAAGATCCGAGTGGGGTCGGGCAGTCCCGGGAGATACAGCTCACCGGGTGGGATCGGGGCTCCCGGCGCGGGCAGGAATGGCAGCAGGCGTTCATAGACCGCGTAGGCATCGGCAGGGCGGTCGCGCGGATCCTTGGCCACCAGGGCCAGCACCAGTCGCTCGAGGTCTATGGGAACATCGCCGCGGAATTCACGCAGGCCCAACGGAGCTACCTCGATGTGCATACGTTGCACCTCGTAGGGCGAATCGTGCTCGAAAAGTGGTTTTCCAACCACCATTTCATGCATAAGGCATCCCAGCGAGTACAGATCGGAGCGGGGCGTCACCGGGTGGTCGTGAATACGTTCCGGCGACATATAGCGCAGCGTGCCGATCTGCTGACCGGTTCGAGTGATCTTGGCCGCGCTCTGATCCAGAATGGCGGCGATCCCGAAGTCGATCACCTTCACCGAGCCGTCGCGGGTGAGGAGCACGTTGTCGGGTTTGAGGTCTCGGTGCACGACCGGTAAGGCATGCGCGTGCGAGAGCACGGTGGCGATCTGCGCCGTGACCGCCGCGACCCACGACAGTGGCAGCTGGGCATCGGGGTCGAGGTAGTCGCGCAGGGTGACACCATCGATCAATTCCATGACCAGGTAGACATTTTCGAACGAGGCATCGAGCACCGCGTCGTACACCTGCGGCACTCCGTGGTGCCTGATGCGGGCGGTGACCCGAGCTTCGCGGCGAAATCGCTCGGTGAACTCCTTGGCGAGTTCGCCGGTTTCCACCTGGTCCACCCGGATCCGTTTGATCGCGACCGGCCGGTCAAGCACGATGTCGTAGCCCCGCCACACCGCGCCCATGCCGCCCGAGCTGATCAGCGCGGTCAGCTCGTAGCGTTTGTCGATCAGTTCCCGCATCTAGTCCCCTGCTGCGTTATCGCGGCTCATGCCGCCCCTGTGTCACCATGTTGCCTTCTGATCATCCGCCACGCAGCCCGACCGAGTTGCCGATCGAGGGTCGCCTTGAATTTCGGGTCCGATTTGCTGAAGTACCGCTTACCGAGGTCCACCTGGGTGGCGTAGTTGTCGATCATCTTGTTCTCGAAGACTTCCTCGAACTTGCCTTGGAAGTCTTCTTCGTTGCTGTTGGCGAGGGCCGCGAGCTGCAGGTCGGGGTCGTCGAGCGCCTGCTGGAACGGTGCAGCGACGTCGGCCTCGGTGAATTCGGTGCCGAATCGCTCGTTGAACTGCGAAATCAGTTCCGAGAGCAGCGACTTCTCCGGTTCCTGCGCACCACCGGTGCCATCGCCGAATCCGGGCAGCACCACCGCGCCGTCGGCGCTGAGACTCAGGTCGAGTTCGCCGGTCTTCTGCAGTTTCAGGTAGCTGAGATCAACCTCGCCGACATCCACGCCCCCGTCGGACCGCCGGGGCAGCACATTGAGCAGGTGCTTGCCGTAGAGGTGGAGCAGTTCGAGGTCGATGTCGCGGTAGGGCACGATCTGGGCGAGGAACCCGTACTTGCGAACGTAGTCCTTGAGGTCGGAACGGAAGGATTCCGCCTGGTCCACGTCGTCCTCGTCGTCGCTGTGGAGCAGTTCGGCGAAGCGGTTCACCGCGGGAGCCAAGTGCACATACAGCTCGGCGTGCAGCTTCTGCCATTTCGCCTGAGAGCCGGCCGCCTGCTGTTCGGCCTGCAAATAGGCGTCGGCGAAGGCACGCATCTCGGCCTGTAGCAGGATCGGCGGGACCAGTACCGTGTCCTGCGCGAGGTAGAGCAGGTTCGGGTCGGTCGGCATCGACTCGGCCTGTTCGTAGTACGGCCGGAACGAGTCCTGGATGTCCTCCCCGTCGTTGACGAAGTCGAGGACCACGAGGTCGTCCTGCGTCTTGCGTTCCTGGGTGCGATTGAGCCGCGAGAGCGTCTGCACCGCCGCGATGCCCTTGAGTGACTTGTTCACATACATGGTCGTGAGCAGCGGCTGATCGAACCCGGTCTGATACTTCTCGGCGACCACCAAGATTCGGTATTCCTGCTGGCCTTTGCCGCCGGAGCGGGTGGCGATGTCGTCGGCGCGGGTGTAGCCGAAGGCCTTGGGCAGCTGGGATTCGGAGAGCCCGCCGTTCTCCTTCGATTCACTCGTCTCCTCCCCTTCGAAGTCGAGCGGGCCCGAGAAGGCAACGAGCACACCGAGATCCGGGTACTGCTGGCCGTAACCAGTGAGGTCGAGATGGTCGCGGATGGCGCGGGTCATCGCGACAGCGCTCTTACGAGAGTCGGTGACCACCATGGCTTTCGCTCGACCGCCGAGCCGCCCGCGGGTGTGGGCGATGAAGTGTTCGACGATCACCTGTGCCTGTTGATGCACCGTCGACGGGTGAGTGACGGCGAACCGCGCCAGCAGCGATTTCGCCTTCGCTTCGGGCACCTCGCGGTCGTCGGGGTTCTCGTTGACCAGACGGTAGAACGTCTTGTAAGTGGTGTAGTTACGCAGCGGGTCGAGGATGAAGCCTTCCTCGATGGCCTGACGCATCGAATAGGTGTGGAACGGTTGATATTTGTCGCCGACCAACGTGCCGAACGCCTCGAGCGTTTTGGCTTTCGGTGTCGCCGTGAACGCGAAATAGGAGAGGTTGCCCGCCTGACTGCGGTCCTCGGCTTTGCGCCGCAACCGTTCGTCCACCGTCAGTTCGACCGAGCCCGAGTCTTCGTCGTCAGCGTCGAGCCCGAGGTCGCGCAGCGCGGCCCGCACCGCCGTCGCCGCATCACCGGACTGTGAGGAGTGCGCCTCGTCCACGATGATCGCGAACCGGCCACCCAGCAGTTCGGTCGGCGTGCGCTTCAGGTAGTCCAGCAGCGCGGGGAAGGTGTGCAAGGTGACCGTGATGATCTTCCCGGATTCCTGCGCGAGAGCTTTCGCGAGCTGCCCCGATTTGGCGCCCAGCTTCTCGTCGATCTTCACCACCAGACCGTGCACCCGTTCGAACCCGCCCACGGTTTCGCTGAGCTGGCTGTCCAAGTTGCGGCGGTCCGTGATCACGATGATCTTGTCGAATACCGGTGTTCCCGGCTGCAATCCGGCCGCGTGCGCCGCCGGATCGAGCTGGGCGGCGTCAGTCGGTGTGTGCAGATCGGTGAGACGGTGTGCGAGCCAGCCGATGGTGTTCGACTTCCCGGAGCCGGCCGAGGCCATCACTAGATAGTTATGTCCCGCACCATGTTTCGCGGCATGTGTGGTGAGCTTCTTGACCACATCCCACTGGTGATAGCGCGGAAAGATCGTCGAACGGGTCGACTTGCCCGACGGGCCGGACGAGGACTGGGTATGCACGAACCGTTCCAGCAGGTCCAGCCAGTTATCCGGATGCCAGATCTGTTCCCACAGATACGCTGTCGCGTGCTTGCCGTCCACCGGACTCGGATTACCCGCCCCACCCGGCTGTCCCGGCCCCTCCGATCCGGTATTCAACGGCAGGAACCGGGTGTTCTTGCCCTTCAACTGGGTGGTGACGAATGCCAGCAGCGGGTCGACCGCAAAGTTCGCGATCACCCGCTGCCGGAAGATCAGCTCGCTCGGATCCCGTTCCTCGCGATACTGCTTCTTCGCGTCCTCGACGGTTTGACCGGTGAGGGGGTTCTTCAACTCGGCGGTGGCGACGGGGATTCCGTTGAGCAGCAAGGCCAGGTCAAGACGGTTGCCCTTGTCGGCCAGCTTGGTGGCATACGGCAGCTCCCGCACCACCGTCAGCC
>NZ_JBHWZY010000200.1:0-9328 GCF_042727815.1 Nocardia sp. NPDC060220 | reverse complement strand
GCCCCGGTCATCGCCGACCGGAGCGCGGGCGTTCCGTCGTAGAATCGCCGTCGTGCCAGACAGCGCCGATCAGGCACCCGATCACGCGCATTCCGACGCGGCCACCGCCAGCCGCGTCGCCAAGGCCCGCCGCATGGCCGCCTACGTGTGGTCACGCGATATCCGCAGCGCCGAACTGCTCGCCCTGCCCGCGGCCACCCTGCGCAAGCTGGCCCGCGCCGCCGACACCAATCCGCCGAGCACCGGCGAAACCTGGCAGGTGGTCGCCGACCTCCTCGACCAGAAGGACGCCTGGGCGGCCCGCAACCCCGGGCACGCCGCCGCGGTGCGCACCCACGCCGACGAGAAGCTGCTGTGGGTCAAGCCGCCGGTGAAGCCGTGGGAGTCCTAGCGCCGCGCCTCAGGCGAGCAGCAGCCCGACGGCCAGCGCGAGCATGACCACGGCGATCAGCGAATCCAGAACACGCCACGCGCTCGGGCGCGCGAAGAGCGGACCGAGCCGGCGAGCACCGTAGCCGAGGGCGCCGAACCACAGGACGCTGGCGAGCATGGCCCCCGCGGCCAGGAACCAGCGGTCGGGCGCCGCGTAGGTGCTGGCGAAGGAACCGAGCAGGACCAGCGTGTCGAGATACACGTGCGGGTTGAGCCAGGTCAGCGCCAGACAGGTGAGCACGGACGCACCGACGGCCACCGAGGCACCCGCCGCGTCGGTGATCAGGGTCGACGAACCGAGGGCGCGCCGAGCCGCCAGCAGCGCGTAGCCGACCAGAAAGGCCGCCCCCGCGTACCGGGCGACGGTCAGCACCGCCGGAAACGACTCGACGACTGCCCCGAACCCGGCCACGCCCGCGCCGATCAACACGATGTCGGACACCGCGCACACCGCGATCACCGGCAACACGTGCTGCCCACGCACCCCCTGACGCAGCACGAACGCGTTCTGCGCGCCGATGGCCACGATGAGCGAGAGCCCGAAGCCCAATCCGGAGAGGGCGGCCGACGCCGCCGATGATGCCGTCACAGCTCTCGACGTTAAGAGGTCGTCAATTTTCAGTCCAGCTAATGATTCTTCACAACCATTAGAGTTACTTCAGTGGATTTCCAACTGGACCAGTTGCGCGCCCTCAACGCCGTCCTCACCGAGGGCACGTTCGACGCGGCCGCCCGTCGGCTCAACCTCACCCCGTCGGCCATCAGCCAGCGAATCAAAGCGCTAGAGGAATCGGCGGGACGTGTGCTGGTGCAACGCTCGAAACCGGTGCGCCCCACCGAATCCGGGCTCACGGTGCTGCGTCTGGCCCGGCAGGTGGAGTTGCTCGCGGGCGACACCGCGCGCGAACTCGGCGATGCCGACCCCCCCGCCGACCGGCCGATCCGCATCCCGATCGCCGTCAACGCCGACTCCCTAGAATCGTGGGTCATGCCCGCGCTCGCGAGCGTGCCCGCCGGGATCTCCTTCGACCTGCACCGCGAAGACGAGGAACACACCACCCGGTTGCTGCGCGACGGCACGGTGACCGCCGCGATCACCGCCACCGCCACACCGGTGCAGGGCTGCACCGTGACCCCGCTGGGGGCGATGCGCTACCGCCCCACGGCGACACCGCGGTTCGTCCGCACCTGGTTCCCCGACGGCCCGACCTCCGCCGCGTATGCCCACGCGCCCGTTGTGCACTTCGATCGCAAAGACGATCTCCAGCTCCGCCAGCTACGCCGGCGCACCCGTCGCCAGGTCGATCCGCCGGGTCACTACGTGCCCTCGTCGAGCGCGTTCGCCGATGCGGTGCGGCTCGGCCTCGGCTGGGGCATGCTGCCCGACCTGCAAACCGGGAAAGACCGCACCGCAGGCACTTTGGTCAACATCGACGGTGATTCCCACATCGATGTCCCGCTGTACTGGCAGCAGTGGAAACTGCACTCCCCCGCCCTCGCCGCCGTCGCCACCGCGATCGCCGCGGCCGCCGCGTCGGCGCTGACCACGAGCTGACCGGCCCTCGGCTCAGGCGTCGTCGAGATCCGGGACCAGGCGCAGTCCCCACTGATTGGCGCAGTTGGTACACACCCACGTTCCGTTCATCTCCCGATAGGTGAACGTGTCGTCACAGGCGGGGCAGTTCGGCGAATCGGTCATCGAAGATCCTTGTGAGTGGTGAATTATCGAGCAGCGGAGAGGAATTCGATCAGGATGCGGTTGACCTCGTCGGGTTGCTCCAGATATCCGTAGTGCCCACACCGTTCGATCTCGGTATAGGTGGCGGTCGGGATCGCCTCGGCGACCTCCCGGCAGAACCGCGGCGGCACCATCTGATCATCGGCGAACCCGACCACCAAGCTGGGCACCGAGATCCCCCGATACGCCTGCCGCCGGTCCTGCGACCGATCCATTGCCGCTTGCGCCCGAGTGCCGGGGGTTCCCTTCCCCGAGGTGAATTCGAAGATATCGAGCCACTCCTGCGCCTTGGCCGGATCGGCCAGAGTGTGTGGCGACAGATTGATCATCGCCTTGACGGCGGCCGCGTATTCCGGCGGTAGCTGAATCCCCTTGTCGAACAACGCCTGCTCGCCCTTGCTGAGGGTGCTCGTCACCGGATACGGCCGCGCGGTGGCGGCGAACATGACCGCCCGGCGCAGCAACTCCGGCCGGGCCAGCGCGAGTTCGGCGACGATCCGCGAGCCCATCGAGGTGCCGACCACATGCGCCGGAGCCCCGAGGTGCTCGATCAGCGCGGCGGTATCACCGACCAGCTGCGCCATGGTGATCCCCGAAGCCGACTCCGACGACGGCGCGATCCCCCGATTGTCGACAGTGGCGACGGTGAACCCCGCCTTGACCAGGGCGGGCACCTGATAGGTGCGCCAGACACGTCCAGGACTCCCACTACCCATCACGAGCAGGACAAGCGGTCCCGAACCGGTGACGTCGTAGCTGAGCTGGATGCCGTTGAGCGAGGCGATGGGCATATCTCAACGTACCGCCACGACAGGGCGGGCTCGACATCGAGGACAGCCACGCACCTGCCTCAGCTCACCGCGGCGAAATAGGCGGTGCGAACGGCGACAGTCGCGGGCGCGGGGAAGTCGGGTGCGCCGGATCCGAGTGGCCCGATCCTGACCTGCCAGGTGCTGGTCGAGGTGTCGATGGCGGTGCGGGCGGTGGACGGCTGGAGGACGACGTCGTTGCCGCCGTCGCAGGAGTAGGCGCCGACCAGGCCGTCGGAGCGGCCGCCCCAGGCGCCGCCGACGCGGATGCGGCAGTGGCGGCCGTCGGCGAGTTCGAGTGCCCACGGCTCGGGCGACGCGGTTTTGCCGATATCGGCGACCGGCGGGTCGACGGTGTACCGGCGCAGACCGCGCTGCCACGGATCGTTCGCGCACAGCAGGGAGGCCTTGTCGGGAGCCGCCCAGCACACGTTGGCCGAGTCGGCGGAAGCACCGCATTCGTAGATGCCCGCGGTGGTGGCCGAGCGGCTCGGCGACATGTGGGAGCAGTCGAGGACGCCGACCGGAGTGGAGCCGGACACGGTGAAACCGTTGGACGGCTGACCCGCGGCGTCGACGGCGACCAGCGAGACGACGTCGGTCGCGACCGGCGGCTGTGGCGCGGTGGTGCCGGGGAGGCTGCTCGGTGCGCCCTGACCGGTCGGGCGAGGGCCCGGCGTCGTCGGAACGACGGTGATCACCGGCGACCGATCCGGTGCGGTCGTCGGACCGCCCGCACCGGGCAGTTCGGTGGCGGGCGCACCAGAACCCCACGAGCCACCGCGAGCGGTCGTCGTCGCCGGTTGCGCGGTGCCGTCTTCGGTCGAGCACCCCGCGACCGACAACGCACACAGCATGCCCATCGAAACGATGTATCCGGCTGTCTTCATGCCACCACCCCTGCGTGCGAAGTTCGAGCCCTGTCTACTGCGCATCGGGTCGGTGGCCCGAATTGTTAACCGGCCGAATCGCTTCGGGCCTCACTCGCCGCGATCACTTTGCCTGCCAGTGAGCGGATCGCCGTGCTCTCCGCGTCGGTCATCCGGTCGACGAACACCTCCCGTACCAATTCGACATGCTCGGGCGCGGCCTCACGCAACACCGTGCGGCCGGCCTCGGTCAGCGACACGACGATTCCGCGCGCGTCGTCCTCGGCCTGCACTCGATCGACGAGTCCGCGAGCGGCCATGCGGGCCACATGCTTGGACAACCGGGACTTGTCCCAGCAGACCTGGGCGGCCAGCTCCTTGGCTCGCAGGCATCCGTCGGGTGCCGCCGACAGCGGGACCAGCAGCTCGTAGTCGGCCATCGATAGTCCGTATTCGCCCAGACCCGCGGCCAGGACGGCGTCGAGTCGCTGACGCATGAGGATGTAGGACTGCCATGTCTGCTGCTCTTCTTCGGACAACCATCTGGGCACGGGAATGATTCTAGAACTCTGTTGGTTGACATGGAAACCAACAGCCTGACGAAGCTCCCAGGAGGCACCCCATGCCAGCTATCACCGTCGACGACATCATGGTGCTGCCCCGGCTGCCCCGCCCCGATGTCACCGAGACCCAGCGCCCGGTTCGCCAGATCGTCACCGCCGCGCGCCAGCAGGAGGGCGCCGGCTTCGAGGTGACCCGGCCGTTCCCCAGCGTCGACCTACGCTCGGCCGACCCGTTCATCCTGCTCGACCAGATGGGCCCGGTCGCCTACGAGCCGTATGCGGCCAAGGGCGCGCCGTGGCACCCGCACCGTGGCTTCGAAACCGTCACCTACATGCTCGACGGCACCATGGTCCACCACGATTCCCAAGGTGGCGGCGGCGTCATCGGCGAGGGCGACACCCAGTGGATGACCGCGGGCTCGGGCATGCTGCACGACGAACTGCCCGAGGAGAAGCTCGTCATCTCCGGCGGCACGTTCCACGGAATCCAGCTGTGGGTGAACCTGCCGCGGGCGAACAAATTCGCCACCCCGCGCTACCAGGACCTGCGCGCGAGCGAACTGACCCTGGTGAGCTCGCACGACGGCGGCGCGCTCGTGCGCGTCATCGCCGGTGAGTTCGCCGGTTTCTCCGGCCCCGGCTCCACCTACACCCCGATCGCCTACGCGCACGCCTCGCTCGTCCCCGGCGCCCAGCTGGAGACGCCGTGGCCGAAGGACTTCACCGCGATGGCCTATGTGCTGTCGGGCAGCGGCACGGTCGGCGTCGATCGCAGGCCGATCAGCGCCGGGCAACTGGTGGTCTTCGGCAAGGGCGACGCCCTCACCCTGACCGCCGATCTCACCCAGCACAGCACCACCGGCGATCTCGAGGTCCTGCTACTCGGCGGAACTCCGTTGCGCGAACCGGTGATTCAATACGGGCCGTTCGTGATGAACACTCGGGAGGAAATCATCGAGGCGATGGAGGATTTCAACGCGGGTCGCATGGGCACCATCCCGGCCGAACACCTGACCGGGCGCAGACTGGGTGAATAACCGACCGAGACTCCCGGCGAATCCTCGGGTCGCGTGCGGTTGACAATCGGTCGCCCCGTCACAAAGGTGGACGGGGCTACCGGCCACATCGTGGCCGTGACCACACCCGAACCGCAGCAGACATAGAGGAATTCATGAACGTTCGTCGGCTCACCGTCAGCCTTGCCGCCGTAGGGCTCGCCCTGATCGCCGCTCCCGTCTCCCACGCCGACCCGGTATCGGGCTCGGCGGGTACCGGTTCGTCCAGCTTCGACTCCATCCTCGGAGCGACCGGCTCGGCCAACCTGGTCCAGTCCGGTTCGGCCGGTGGCGCGTTCCGCAGCTGCGACGACGCGATGGCCGCAGGCCGCGCGCCGCTGTTCCGTGGCGAGCCGGGCTACTCCCCGCACCTCGACCCCGATGGCGACGGCCTGGCCTGCCCCACGCAGTAAAGCCACAAAAAACACCCGATGTGACTCGTTGGCACATCGGGTGTTTTTTGTTGTCCGGCCTGCTGATTCAGCGGCGGAAGATCTTGATCAGCACCAGGCCGGCCACAAGGGCGCCCGCTCCGATCAGCGTGTATTTGACCTTCGGCTCGTTCAACTTGGCGACCACCATCGTCTTGGTGTCTTCCGCGATCCGTTGCGGATCCGCGCGCACCGCCAGTTCGTCGAGCGTGGTCGCCAACCGGGTACGCGCGATCTCGATCTCGCGTTCGATCCGGTCGGTGTCGTCCTTGGCCACCGTCACCTCCAGGTATATGTCTTGCTGCTCGTCACCGAGTCTATCCATGCGCCTCGCGGACCCGGTCGGTTACCGTGCGGTGGTGACCGACAACCATCGCCTCTCCCCCGGAGACACCGCCCCCGAATTCACGCTGCCCGACGCCGACGGCAAGGACGTGTCGCTGTCGGATTACCGCGGCCGCAAGGTGATCGTCTACTTCTACCCCGCCGCCAGCACCCCCGGCTGCACCAAGCAGGCCTGCGACTTCCGCGACAATCTGGCCGAGCTGGGCGGCGCGGGCCTCGAGGTGCTCGGCATCTCTCCCGACAAGCCCGCCAAGCTGGCCAAGTTCCGCGACAACGAGGGCCTGACCTTCCCGCTGCTCTCGGACCCCGAGCGCGAGGTGCTCAAAGAATGGGGCGCCTTCGGCGAGAAGATGATGTACGGCAAGACCGTGACGGGTGTGATCCGCTCGACGTTCGTGGTCGACGAGAAGGGCAAGATCGAGGTTGCCCAGTACAACGTCCGCGCCACCGGGCACGTCGCGAAGTTGCGCCGCGACCTGTCGGTCTAGTCGCCGAAGGTGGCGATGAAGACCTCGTAACCGTCGAGCAAACGGGCGAGGCCGAACTCGAAGTCGGCCCTCTCCCAGTCGATATCGTCATCGTCGAATGCGGCGTTGGAGAGGGCGGCCGACACCGAGGGGAAGCGCTGCGGGTCGAGCACCCTGGCCATCACCGAGGCGAAGTCGCCGCCCTCTTCCTCCTGGAGATCCCGGAGGAACCGCCGTTTACCGACCACGAACATCGACACGTTCATCACCAGCTGGAGCTTGATCGGCTCCGGCACGGCCGCCTCGGCGAGAACCTGCAACGCGGTTTCGAGCCAGGCCATGTTGTTCGGCCCCATCGGCGGCCTGCTCAGCGGGATGTCCAACCACCACAGATGACGGCCGAGCCGCTCGAACTCGGCCAGCGCCCACCACTCGAGACCCACCCGCCACGGCGTTCCCGCGGCGATCTCGGGTGGGGCCCCCACTACGCGATCCATCAGCAGGTCGACCAGCGTGTTCTTGCTGTCGACGTACCGGTACAGCGACATCGCGGTGAAGCCGAGCTGCTTGGCGACCCGATTCATCGACAGCGCCGCGAAACCCTCCGCATCGGCCACTTCGGTCGCGGCGTCGAGGATCTGATCCAGGGTGAGCCCGCGTTTGGGCCCCCTGCCGCCGGGTTGCTCGCGCCCCCACATCAGCTCGACCGCTTTCGGTAGCGCCATGTCGCCGGACGTCGTCATCTGCCTCCTCTGCTCGCCTCGACTCTAACCCGCGCGCTCTTGCGCTCAAGAACTGTTTAGCCTATAAACTGTGTTTATTACATAAACAGTTTCCCGATCGGAGAGAACTCATGACATCGCCACCACCGCCCGCACTCTCGATCCGCCGATTGCACAAGACCTACGGCTCCCATGTCGTCCTGGACGACCTCGACCTGGACATCACCGCGGGCACCGTCTTCGCCCTGCTCGGACCCAACGGTGCGGGCAAGACCACGCTGGTCCGCATCCTGGCCACCCTCAGCAGGCCCGATCGCGGCGACGTCAGGCTCTTCGAACACGACCTGGCGCAAGCCCCCGATACGATCCGGCGCCTGATCGGCGTCACCGGTCAGTACGCCGCCGTCGACGGGGTACTCACCGGCGCCGAGAACCTGCGCCTCACCGGCAGGCTGCTGCACCTCGGCAAGGACGAGACCCGACGCCGTGGCGACGCACTCCTGGAACGCTTCGACCTGGTCGACGCCGCCGACAAACCGGTCGCCTCCTACTCGGGCGGCATGCGGCGCAGGCTCGACCTCGCGATGAGCCTGATGGGTGAGCCACGCATGGTCTTCCTCGACGAACCCACCACCGGCCTCGACCCACGGAGCCGACGCGATCTGTGGTCCGCCATCAGGGAATTGGCGGCCGAGGGGACAACCATCCTGCTCACCACCCAGTACCTGGAGGAAGCCGATCAGCTCGCCGACCGGATCGCCGTCCTCGACCACGGCCGGATCGTCGCCGACGGCACCCCGGCCGAACTCAAACGCCTCGTGCCGGGCGGCCACATCCGGTTCCGCTTCGCCGATCGCGAACTGCTGACCGCCGCGACCAACGCGCTCGACACCGCGACCGGCGCCCACCCCGATCCCGAACAGCTGACCCTGCAGGTGCCCTCGGACGGCAGCGCCGTCGAGATCAAGCGGCTGCTCGACCGTTTCGCCGAACTCGATATCGCGATCGAGCAGCTCACTGTCCACACCCCCGACCTCGACGATGTGTTCTTCGCGTTGACCGGTCAGCCCGGACGAACCGAGGTCGCGGCATGAACGCCACGCGCACACTGCAGGATTCGGCCACCATGCTGGACCGCAATATCCGCCACACCCTGCGCAGCCCCGACACCATGATCATGACGGTCGTGCTGCCGGTGATGATCCTGCTGATGTTCGTGTTCGTCTTCGGTGGCGCCATGGACGTGGGTCCCGGTGCCTACATCGACTACGTGGTACCCGGAATCATCCTGCTGTGTGCGAGTTTCGGGGCGTCCACCACGGCGCTCGCGCTGTCCACCGACGTGGCCGAGGGCATCATCGACCGGTTCCGCACCATGGCCATCGCCCGGTCGGCGGTACTCACCGGGCACGTCGCCGAGAGCGTGATCCGCAATCTGATCACCTCCGCGATCGTGATCGGGGTGGCGGTGGTGCTCGGTTTTCGCCCGACCACCGATCCACTGCGCTGGCTGGGTGTTTTCGGTGTGCTGGCGATGTTCGTGTTCGCGCTGTCGTGGTTGGCGGCCGCGTTGGGCCTGCTCGCCCCGAACCCGGAGGCGGCCAACGGCTTCACCTTCGTGTTCATGTTCCTGCCCTATGTGAGTTCGGCGTTCGTGCCGACCTCGTCGATGCCGACGTGGCTGCACTGGTACGCCGAGAATCAGCCGGTGACCCCGGTGATCGAGACGCTGCGCGGGTTGTCGATGGGCACGCCGATCGGCAACAGCTGGGTACTCGCGGTGCTGTGGTGTGCCGGTATCGGGCTCGTCGGGTACATCGCGGCGGGGGCGCTGTTCCGTCGGCAGAGCAACGTCTGAGAACCACGAAGGGGCAGCGCGTGCGCTGCCCCTTCGTGG
>NZ_JBHWZY010000199.1:0-9344 GCF_042727815.1 Nocardia sp. NPDC060220 | reverse complement strand
TTTTATCTCTCTCTCTTCCCCCTCTTCTATATGTTTTTGTTTTGTTTTCTTGGGGCGCCCCGGGCCCCCCCCCCGCGCCCCCCCCCCGCGACTGCGGACCTAGTGCGCGTTCGGCTCCGCGGCGATTGCCGCCTCCAGGGTGGCGTAGACAGCGAGCAGCTTGTCCAGTCCGGTCAATTCGATCGGTCGAGCCACCTCATGGGAGGCGACCACGCGCAGCTGGTAGGGCGCTGCCTTGGACACGACCAGCAACGCGCTGAGTCCGGCCGAGCCGAGGAAGCCGACCTGGGTCATATCGACGACCAGTGTCTTGCCACTCTGCTGTGCCTTCTCCAGCGCCGCCTGCAACTGGGGCGCCGAGGCCATGTCGACTTCACCGCGCACGGAGAGGATTTCGAAGTCGTCTTGTGCTCGTGTCTGCACGTCGAGGTCGCGGAAGCCGCCTTCTACACTCACCGAAGGTCTCCTCGGTTGCGATTCGCCACTTTTCTACCTCTTGCCTCTAGCTTCGCCGGGTCGGCGAATGTGCGAGCGATTCTTGCTCGAGCAACCTACCCCATCCGCTCGGGCCGCAAACCGTTGTGCCGCACCGGGTACCCTGGCTCGGGCGTATCCGCAGGGCCGCCGCGAGAGGGTTTTGTCACGCCCGGACGTGGCATATCCGGATACTGCAGGGGTACTGCCAATGGCGCGGGTGTTCTCTCGCGGATTCGTTGGACGTCGAGATGGAGAGGGAGGCATCAGGTGACGACGCACCCGTCTCGGCAGGACAGCGCCGTGAAACCGTTCGAGATCGATTTCTCGGCAGAGGCCGCGTGGTTGGCCGAAGTGCGCCACGCGCTACAGGCTTGGCTGGCCGAGGTACTGGTCGACTCGAACCAGGCGTACGACATAGTGCTCGCCGTCGGTGAGGCGTGTACCAACGCCGTCGAGCACGGTCACCGTGGCGACGGCGGCACGGTACGCGTCACTGCGGCGCTCACCGAGACTCACGTCCACACCGTCGTGACCGACGAAGGACGCTGGTCGACCCCTGATCCGGACATCGATCGGTCACGTGGGCGCGGGATGGGCATCATGCGCGCTCTCAGCAGTGAATTCGAGGTCAGCACATCGGCGGCAGGCACGGTGGTGGACATGCGGTTCGCTCGGGCGTGAGACGGCCCTGACCCCCTCGGTCGCGCCGGCGCGGCGGGCTCGGACCGCGTTCGCGACGCGATACGGCAGCGCTCATTCGCGCAGGGTCTGGCTCGGTGGCCGACCGTAGCGCCGGCGGTAGGCCGTGGCGAAGCGGCCCGGATGGGGGAAGCCCCATCGGTAGGCGATGGTCGCGACAGTCTGACCGTCACCGGGCAGCGCGGCGCCGAGTTGCTCGTGCGCCGCGGCAAGGCGCAGTCGCTGCAGGTACTCGAGCGGTGTTGTGTCCAGATGGCGGCGAAAGGCGAGCTGCAAGGCGCGCGGCGTGACAAAGGTTGCCGCTGCGACGTCGCTGATCGCGATCTTGTCACTCAGATGCGACTCCAGGTAGGCGATGGCACGGCGCACGGTGTGCGGGTGAGCATCGTGACGATCGGTGGCGGTGGGCTCGTGCTCGGCGGTCGTCGGCATGGTGGCCAGCACAGTCGCGGCGAGATAGTCCGAGGCCGTCGTGACGGTGAGCGGGCTGCTCGCTGCGTCGGGGTCCGCGGCGATCTGCTGCAGGTGGATGATCACCCGCCGCAGCCGCTGTCCGGCCGCCACAGTGACAGGTCGGTGCCCGTCTACGCGCACGCGGTCTCCGCCCGCGGCGGTGGCCATACGGTTCAGGATCGCAGGGTCGAACATGGTGATGTCGTAGCGGCTGGTTCGGATGACCCCCGAGTAGGGCAGGTCGTGGGGGGTGAGCAGACCGGTCTGCCCGGGCGTGAAGGTGTCGGTACCGCTACCGTGATAGTTCTCCTCGATCCGACCGCTGTGCACGGTGACCAGGCAGACCCGGCCGAGCGGGTCGGCATCGTAGGCCATGTCGAAACCCATCTCGAGCTGGTCGAAGTTGATCGAACCGAGCACCTCGCGACGAATCCTGGAACGCACCTGGTGCGGGCCGTGGTTGCCGATCTGCACCCGGGTGTAGGCGTTGTTGAGGAACTCCTCGGTCGCGGCGAGGTCGTCGCTCTCGAAATTCAGACTCTGCACGACGCTCCCTCCGTGGACACGCGATGAAGGGCACGCCGGTGTAGGCGGGCGCCGGACGACCGCGCCTGTATGGTTTCCCGGCGCCATTTTACCGGCTCGGCAACAGGCGACGCACCCGTTGTCTCGCCCTCGGTGCACCGCGTGTCGTCCCTGCGGCGCCCGTCCGCAGGGACGAAATGCGAAGGCCGGTTACTGCGAATCAGGACCGATAGCGAACAACTGGGCGCCAGGGCAGCGACGGGGCAAGGCTGTTGCCTGGCCGCGTGCTGGAATAGGATTGCCGGCCCGATCTTGAGCACACAGGACAGTTGGCAGCGCACTGCTCTCCGGTGCTGAAGAATTGAGTCCGTTGAACAATCGTCCCGACGAAACCCGCTCGCCCGCAGCCGGCGACCCGGCTGCCGATCTCTGCCGCCGCTTGGGCGCCGTCGCGGAATCCGCAGGACAGGTCATCGTGCTGCATGCTCGTGGGGAGATCGACGCCTACACCCTCCCGCGCTGGCGGGGCCTGCTCGAGTCGGCTGTTCCGGCGTCCGCCGGTGGTGGTCATCTCGTCGTCGATCTGGCCGAGATCACGTTCCTGTCGGTCCGTGCCATCATGGTCGTCGCCGACCTGGCGCAGCAGCTGGACCGCCGCGGCATCGGGATGCATCTCGCCGGTGGGCGTGCCCCCACGAGCATCGCGCGCGTGATCGACCTCGCCGGGATGACCGAGTGGATTTCGATCCACCGGGACCTCGCCACGGCTCTGGCCGCTACGGCCGGTCCGCGCTCCGGCGGCTGACGCCGGCCGGTCGGATCGCGCGAGAAATGGCCACACAGCTACCCGGGCTGTTTCCGCAGCACCTCGGTCAGTTGCTCGCCGATCGCCGGTGTCAACCTGCCTGTCAGTTCGAACCCGAGCTGGTTGGCGACGTCTCGGGCGTACAGGTCGATCGAGGCTTCCACGAGGTCCGCGTAGACCCCCACCGCACGGCGGATCCGACGGCGCGACACCAGCAATGCCCACACTCCCGGCACGAGCGCCGGCCACCAGTACACACCGACTGCCAGATAGGCCAAGCCCCACACCGGGGTGCGGGCGGCGGAGCCACACCGTTCCTGGACCGTCGTCACCTCGGTGCGCGCCGCGTCGGGCAGCACCAGCCACAATCGCGGCCACGTCGTGGTCAGGTCGAGTCCCGTGCCGCGGCTGACGCGCTCGTCCACGCTCCGCAGTCGGTCGCCTGCCCACGTGGGGCATGCCGGTTCGATCTCGGAGATCGCGTTGCGCCGCAGCACAGCTCGCTGCGCAGTGCTCTTGGCCCGGCGGTCCGATCGGTCGGCCAGCACCGCCTTGACCGCGGCGTCCGCCTTGGCCGTCGCACGCCGCCAACGGCGGTGACGCAGCGCGACGAACGGTCTGCCTGCACCGGTGCCGGTGGCTGCCCACGCGGCGATCACGATGCCGCCGAGCGCGGTAACCGCCAACCCCACCATCGCGGTCGCGGCGAGGAACGACGCAGCGGCCCACACCAGCGCGGGACCGGTCGACACCGTCGTAACCCGGGTCCACAACAGCTTGAAGTCGAGTGCGTGCGAGGGCCCGAGCGCGACCGCCACGACCACCACAGCGACGAACACCGCGGCGGGCAGTGCGAGCGCGGCAGCCCAGCGGGTAGCAAGGTTCTTGCCGAGCTCGGTGAGGAACGCGTTCACAGCTCGATCCTGCGCAACGGTTGCCCGGTGAGCTCGCACCGCGCACCTTCGTCGATCCTCGCCCTGGTGCACGCACTCGTCGGGCACACCCATGCCGTGACGACGATGTCGCGCGGTCCCTTCCACGGCTCGAAGCCGCGGTGCGCCCGCGTCAGGTTGTCGATGCCGTGTTGGGCGAAGGCACTGTCGAGCAGGTCGAGGTCAGCTTCGGACACCTCGCCCTGCTGTGCCGCCGTGACGATTCTGGCCAGTACGTCCGCGACGCCGTAGCGGGAAGCGCGTTCGGCCAGCGCCGCTCCGGCCTGCTCGCAGAGAACCTCGACTCGGGGACCGCTCGTTGATGTCATGCCGAATTCGAACCTCCTGCTTGGTGATTCGGATCACGCTACCGTGGACCGAACGGGATCGGGGGCTGCGCGTGTACGACGACATTCGGTTGGTGGTCGAGAACTTCGCCGACACCGGTGACATCGGCGCACTGCTGGCCGCGGGCCTGCCGCCACCGCAGCAGTGCCCCGCGAATCTGTTGCCGCACCTGGCCCGAGCGCACTGGCACCGGTTCCAGGCGCAGAGCGGGTTCGCCGGGCTGGTCGACCGGGAGATCGCGGCCGCCATCGCGGGCACATCAGGTGATCTCGCGGTCGCGAGCGTCGTCGCCATGCCGCAATACCGGGCGTTGAACCAGGCACGCGAGCAGTTCCAGGTCTACCGGGACCGCGACTCGCTGGTGCTGTTCGCGAACGCCTGTACGACGGTGATGAACGCACTGGACGACGAGCGGATGAAAGCCGCGCTCACCGCCGATCACGCCACATTGCTGCTCCTGCTCGACGAGCACGACGGTTCCGATACCTACCGCGAGACCGTCGTCAACGCGCTGAACTGGACGATCGCGCACACACCTCGCGACGATCCGCAACGCGCCCGCAGGCTGGTCGATCGCGCCCGAGCGCAGGACATCGCGGGCCTGTCGCCGGGCAAGATCGTCGCCGACTACCGGGCCGCGGCCCAACTGGCGTTGCGGGAACGCCCGGTGTGGCGCGACGTCGTGCTCGAGCTCGCCCAGTACGAGTTCGATCTCTACACCGACGGTGCCGCGCCCATCCACCTGGCCGGTGCGCTGGTCGCATGTCGTGATCTCGCCGACGCGTTGAAGCGCGACTACGGCGACACAGCGCGGGTGCCCGCGCTCGCGCAGCTCGAGCAAGAAGCGAGCAGGGAGATCGGTTCCGATATCGCGCGATTCCTGATGACCTGCCATCGCGATCCGCGCGCTCTGCAGGCGCAGTACGACCTGGTCGCGAGCCTGCGGCGGCAGCCGGTCACCGGCGATGTGCTGGTGCGGCGACGTGACCAGGCGTGGGTGCTGGCCGTCGGACTGCCGCTGGACCACGCTGAGCGGCCTGCCGCGCTGCTGGATCTCTACTACGCGCACAACGACCTCTGGGATATCGGCGGCGACACCGAGGCGATCACGCTCGCCTACGACGCGGTGACCGAAGCGCTGCTCGCCACCACACCGAGCCACGCGCTGCGGGCGCAGCTGCTGAAAGCACTCGCCCACTGCGCGAGCACCGTCGCGACGGCGAGCGGCTCTCGCGACGAAGCGAAGCTGGCGGTCGACGCCGCCCGCGCCGCGCTGAACTTACCGGCCGCCGACGATGACCAGCGCGCACTCCGGCTCTCCGCACTCGCGTCCGCGCTGATCACGCAATGCCGAGTCGGCTCCAGCCCCGCGGCGGGCCGTGAGGCTGTCACCGTCGCGGAGCAGGCCCTCGCGCTGACCCCACCCGATGACCCGAACCTCCCGCTGCGCTGGTCGTCCCTGTCCAGGGCGGCCGAGGAGGTGGCCGAGGCCGGTGATCACGCCATGTTCACCACAGCTGTCGACGCGGCGGCATCGGCGGTGTCCACCATGGCGACAGACGATGTGCGTCGGGTCGGCATGCTCTACAACTATGCCGGTGCCGTGCAGGCCCGGGCGGTCAGCACCGATGTCACGCATGCGGAACCGTTTCACGAGGCCGAACGCGCCTACCGGGCCGCGCTCGCGCTCGTGGGTCCCGATCACCCCGACGTGCCGCGCATCGAGAGCACCATCGCCGACGTGTTGTATCACCGGTACCGGCAGTGCGGTGATCTCGGCGCGCTGGAGGACTCGCTCGCGCTCGCGGAGAAGGCCGTCGGTCAGACCCCTGGAGACCACCATTGGTGGCCGTTGCGTGCGTTCGCGCTCGCGCGCTCGGCCCGTGCGCTCGCCACCTTCGGCGGGCCGGGAGCCGACCGGTTGCGCGAGCTCGCGATCACCTATTACCGGTCAGTTTCCGGCCACCCGGCCACCAGCACGCAGCATCGGATGATCTGCGAACAGGCCCAGGCCGCGATGTTCGCCGAGGCGAACCCGGCAACATGGCTGGACGCGCAGGAACGGGTGATCACCGCCATCCCCGCCACGGTCAGCCGAGCGTTGTCCTGGGTCCGCAGGGTGGAGGCGGCGCGGCAGCTGCACGGCCTCGCCGACCGGGTGGTGGATGCCGGTGTGCGGTCGGGCCAGCTCGACCGAGCTCTGGAATTGGTCGAACGGTGCCGCGGCGTGCTGTTCGGCGACGCGTGGGGTATCCGGCGCGGCTGGGCACGACTCGGCGAGACGCAACCGTCGCTGGCCGAGGAGCTCAGCGAGGTCGAGCGCGAGCTGGCTGCGGCCGACGGATACGCCGACCTGACGTTTCACATCGAAGTGGAGTTCAACGGCCGGATCTCCTCCCGGGACTGGGACCCGCGACCACAGGCCGTCGAACAGATCCGGCAGCTCTCGATGCGGCGGGACCGGCTGCTCGCGCGAGCGCGGACGTTGCCGGGGTTCGAGGATCTGCTGGTGCCGCCGAATCTCGAAGTTCTGCGCACGCGCACAGCCGGGCACACCGTGGTGATCGTCAGCGCTCAGGGCAGCGCGCTCGTGGTTCCCGCCGACTGTCGGGAGCCCGTCGAGGCTGTGTCGCTGCCGCAGATCACCGAGACCACCGCCCGCGCCCAGGTCCGGCGGTTGCGAGCAGCACTGGCCGATGTGAAGGACCCGGCGTGCTCGTTCGACCGGCGTGAGCAGGCCCAGCTGGAGGTGCACGCGGTGCTGGAATGGCTGTGGACCACCACGGCCCGGCCGGTGCTGGAGAAGGTCACGACGCCGCGGCTGTGGTGGTGCCCGATCGGAATCATGGCCCAGTTGCCCTTGCACGCGGCGGGCAGACATCGCGAGCACGCGGGGCAGACTGTGTTCGACCGGGCGGTCTCCTCGTACACACCGTCGCTGACCGCGCTCGCCGACACGTTGAGCACACCCCGGCCGCGCCATGCCCGTCACACCGCGCTCATCGTCGGTGTCGGCGAGCGTAACGGCGTCTCGGTGCTGCCGAGCGCCCGCGCCGAGGCTGAGGCGGTGGCGGGACTGCTGCCCGGCTCTACTGTGCTCATCGACGCCGCCGCCGACTTCGATGCCATCAAGCAGGGGCTGCACGAGCACGCGATCGCCCATTTCGCCTGCCACGGCCGGGCGGTCAGCTCGGCAAAGCATCCCGACCAGGGGGGACTGGTGCTCAGCGACGGGATGTTCGTGCCCTCGTTCGTGCACGATCTGCGCACCACGCGGGCACAGCTGGCGTTCCTGTCCGCCTGCGACACCGCGAGCCCGGACCCGGCTCTGCTCGACGAGCCGCTGAACTTGGCGTCGGCTTTCCATCTCGCGGGCTTCCGCGGTGTCATCGGCACGCTGTGGCACACCGCGGACAGCTCCCAGACCGCCGAGGCGGTCTACGCGGCGCTCACCGCGCACGGCACCCGGGCGCCCGACACGGCCGAGGCGGCCACCGCGCTCACCGAGGCGTTGCGCACCATGCGCGACGCCTATCCGGCCGTGCCGACCAGGTGGGCCGCACACGTCCATGTCGGTGACTGAGCTACCCGCAGTGGTGCGACACTTCGATGATCTCGGTGACTCGATCGACCGACGGCGGCGAAACCCAGGGAAACCGACTCGCGCGGGGAGCGTGCTGAATCGTCGGCACCGTCCCGCGCATCCTCGCCGTTGACCCCTGACCGCGGCCGGTGCGACCCGGACCGGATAAGTCACTGTGGCACAACACTATTCGCGTCAGCATCCAAGGGTCCGCGTGAGTGTGGGACGTCGAGGGTGTCCTCTGGGACGAGGACTCGGTCCGGTCGTGGCCGGGAAACTGGGCGGGAACCCACAATATCGGAGATCGGCGCCGTGGAGTCTCACGAAGCGCCGAATCTCCTGTGCGGCAACGTGATCCACGCCGTAGAATTGCCGGCAGAGCGACGTCGCTCCCTTCGACGACCGATCGCCGGACAATGGCGTTTTCGTGAACGGTCCGAGTGCAGGTGTTTGCCGACCGTACCCACATCGTCCCGGTCCCGTCGAGGTGACCGTCCACGGATCGTGACGTCCGAACCTCACTGTTTCAGCGCAATACCAGCTCACCGTATGCCTACGTGCCACGACGCTACCTACCTATCTGTCTGTCGTTGCGGCAGAACAGTAGCTGTGGCAGGACGGCTCCGTCTGAATCGTGTCAGCCCCCGTGAACCATCAGGGGATCTCACCGCCATATGGCCGCACCAAAGGAATTCAGCGTTATGGACAATCCCGCGCTACCCGAAGTCCGCCGTAACGACGCTCGTCCGGCAGGTAACCCGCAGCACCAGGGCGAACCGGTCGCGTTGATGCTCAGACATCCGAGTGGGACTCAGCACGAACTTCTCACGCTGGTCAACGCGCGCCTGTACGAAATCCTCATCAGCGGTGGGGGTTTCGACGACATCGGCAGGCACGTCCTCGCCGCTCCTGGCAAGCGTGTGCGCGCACGTCTGGTTCTCGCGAGCGCAGGCCTGCTTGTCCCCGTCGGGTCCGAACCCAGTCGCGCCGCCCTCGACCTGGCCTGCGCGATGGAGATGCTGCACGAGTCCTCGCTGGTGCACGACGATATCTGTGACGGCTCGTTGCTACGCCGCGGCGCGACGTCGGTGCCCGCCGCATTCGGCGTGCGCATCGCGGCCCGAGCGGGGTTCCACATGGCAGGTGCCGCAGTGCAGGTGATCGCCGAGGTGCTTGCCGACAACCCGAGAATGTCTGCTTGCCTGGGGGAGGTGCCCGGTGTGACGTATTCCGACGGGCTGTCGGACCTGTCCTTCGGTCAGCTCATCGAGATGCTGCCGCCCGCGGTCGATGCCACCGCGCTGCGCCGCCATTACCGACTCGTCGCCGGCGCCAAGACCGGCACCTTGTTCCGATTGTCGTGCTCCTACGGCGGCACCGCGGGCGGTGCCGATCACGATCGCCTGCGAGCGCTGATGACATACGCCGACGAGCTCGCACTCGCGTTCCAGATCATGGACGACGTCCGCGACGTCGAGGGCGGTCCCGAGCTGGGCAAGGACGCAGGGGGTGACCTGGAACG
>NZ_JBHWZY010000198.1:0-9360 GCF_042727815.1 Nocardia sp. NPDC060220 | reverse complement strand
GTGCGTCCCGACGGCCCCTCGGTGGAAACGCTGCACGAGATCGTCACGGCGGCCTTCGCCGAGCGCGGCCACACCATCGAACAGGCCGAGTGGGATGCCTGGAAAGACGAGAAGGGTTTCTGGGTCGCCCAATTGCAGTGGCGCCACGGTCACTCCGAGATCGCCGCGCACTGGCGCTACCAGCCCGACGCGCACGGCGGCTCGGTGTCGCCGCTCGACGACCCGGCCAACGACCTGATCGATCCCGACTTCGGCCGCGCGCTGCGTGGGCTGGCGACGATCCTGCCCACGCCGGTTCCGGCCGCCTCGCCGGTGCTCGAACCGCCCACCCCGGTGGAGCCGCGTCCGCGCGAGCAGATCGCCGCGCCCGCCGCGCGTCCGCAGAGCCGGCCTGCGCCGAACGTGGACGAGTACTACGAGCAGCGTCAGGTCGCCGCAGGCGGTGGCACGGCGGCGATTCCGGCCGCACCCATCCCCGCTGCACCGATCCCCGCCACGCCCAAGCCCGCCGCCCCGAAGCCCGCTGTTCCCGCCACGCCGAGCCAGCCCGCGGCGCAAGCGGACAAGCCCGCCGAGGAACCGGTAGCCGAGAAGCCCGCACCGAAGCCCGCGCGCACCAAGCGCGGCAAGGCGCCCATGCCGTCATGGGAAGACGTTCTGCTCGGCGTCCGTAGCTCCGGCAACTGAAAGCATGCGGACGCTCACGGGCCCGATTGCCATATCTCGCAAGAACATGGGTAACTCGCCGGGAACGAACTGACGTACCACGTCCGCCAACCGTCAGCCGCCGACGCCATCGAGCCACCCACCTGAGTCTGGCTTGAATACACGGAGAGGCGGGACAGCGAGGCGGGACAGGGAGGCGGGACAGTGGCTTCTACGCTCTGGTATGTCGATACGCCTGATCCGGTGGCGGTGCTGACCGGAACTATCGAGTCCGATCCTGTCGCGGCGGCGGCGTTGGCCGGGCAGTTGTACGGCGACCACGACGTTCGGCCGCACATGGTCGGGACGCTCGCCGGATGCGCCGCACCGGATCGGGACGAGGTCTATATCGGGTGCTATCCCGGATTGACCGTGGTGTGTACGGCCGAGGCCGCGCTGGTACATCCGACGAAGCTGCCCGATCTGCTGGTGCGCCCGCTCGCTTCCGAGCACACCTACCTGGTGTCCTACGACACGACACTGCACTGGGGCGCGTTCGCGCATTGGGAACGTGGCGAATTCCGGCGGTCGTTCAGTTCCACCCGGGTGGACATTCTCGAGAACGAAGGACTCCCGATGGTGTGGGAGCGCACCTTCTGGGCGGGCGAGCATCCGGTGCCGTGGCGGGGTTCGGACCATCCCGAACCCCAGTCGCTGCCGTTCGATCCACCGGATTTCGCCGACGCCGCCAATGACGAATGGCTCGGTTTCCGCTACCTGACCCCGGCCGCTTCCGGCCGACTCACCCCCGGCGACCTGCCGGTCTGCGGTTTCACGCTGTATCCGAAAGGCCAGGCACCGGAGCAGAAGCGCGTGCCGGTCGGTCGTCCCGGGGCGGCGACGCGGCGCAAGCGCGGGCTCTTCGGGTGGTTGCGCGGTGCCGATCGGGTGCTGTGAGCGTCAGCTGAGCTGGTAGACGATCACGGCGATCCAGCCGAGCACCACCGCCGCGGCCGCACCGGCCAGCACCCACCGCACCACCGGCGTGAACCGCCACCGCCACGCGGTCGGCGCCACCCCGATCGCCGCCACCACGTTCACCCCGATCGCCAGCAGCGGATTGACCGCGGCCAGCGCGCAGCCGAAGGCGTAGACCGCGACCCCGCCGAGCAGCGCGACCAGCACGACCACGGTGCAGCCGGCCGCCCATGGCACCGAATCCGCTTGCGCCCGATACGGTCCCTCACACTCCTTGCTCATGACGTGCGCACTCGTTCGTAGAACGCCATCGCCGCCGCGGTCGCGACGTTGAGCGAATCGGTTCCGGGTGACATCGGGATGCGCGCGCGAACATCGGTGGCGCGCATGGCTTCTTCGGTCAGGCCGGGCCCTTCGGCGCCGAGCAGCAGCGCCACCTTCTCCCCCGTCATCGCCGTCGCCAGGTTCACCGCCGCGGGGTTCGGCGTCAACGCGATGATCTGGAAACCCTTGTCCCGCACGAGGTCCAGGCTCGCCGGCCACTGCGGCAGTTGCGCGAAGGGCACCCGGAGCACATGTCCCATCGACACCCGTACCGCCCGCCGATAGAGCGGATCGGCGCACCGGTCGCCGAACAGCACCGCGTCCGCGCCGAGCCCGGCGGCGTTGCGAAACATCGAACCCAGGTTCTCGTGGTCGTTGACGCCCTCCAGGACCGCCACCGTGCGGGCGCCGTCGAGCACCTCGTCGACGGTGAGCTCCGCCGGACGCGGCGCCACGGCGAGTACGCCGCGATTGAGATGGAAGCCGACCACCTCGGCCATCACCTCCGCGCTCGCGCGGTAGTACGGCAGATCGCGATCGGCCAGATCGCCTTCGAGGGTCTCGAAGCGCTTCCCGACGCCGAGCAGGGCGCTGGGCGCGAAACGCGAGTCGAGCATCCGCTGCACGACCACTACGCCCTCGGCGATGACCAGGCCTTTTCGGCCCGGCAGATCCGGCCTGCGGTCGGCATTGGACAGGTCACGGAAGTCGTCGACGCGCGGGTCGGTGGGGTCGTCGATATCGATCACTTCGGCCACCGGCTAATCCTGGCATGCTGGAAGCATGAAGATTGTCCAGTTGATCTTGAACGTGCTCTGGGTGGTGCTGTGCGGGTTCTGGATGGCGCTGGGGTACCTGCTCGCGGCACTGATCTGTTTCATCCTGATCGTCACCATCCCGTTCGGGATCGCCTCGCTACGCCTGGCCGGATACGTGCTGTGGCCGTTCGGCCGCACCGTCGTCGACAAACCCGGTGCGGGCGCGGGCTCGCTGATCGGCAACGTGATCTGGTTCGTCTTCGCGGGCTGGTGGCTGGCGCTGGGCCATGTGTTCACCAGCATCGCGCTGGCGGTGACGATCATCGGTCTGCCGTTCGCCTGGGCGAATCTCAAGCTGGTGCCGCTGTCGCTGTTCCCGCTCGGCCATGACGTGGTCTCGGCCGACGCGGCGCGGCAATCGAGCTGATCACTCCGATTCGGCGACGATCTGGTTCATGATGCCGACGGCTTCCCCGAGCACCGCGATCTGCTCGGGGCGCAGTCCGGCGAGCTGACCGGTCATCCACACCTCGCGGGCATTGGTCTCGTCGGCGATCAGCGCGCGACCGGCGGGCGAGAGCGAGACGATGATCTGCCTGCCGTCGGTCGGGTGCGGGCGGCGCTGGACCAGGGAGAGGTCGGCGAGCGAGGCGATGACACGGGTCATCGACGGTGGTTGCACGCGTTCTTTGCCTGCCAGCGCGCCGGGCGTCATCGCGCCATCGCGAGCCAGCGTCGCCAGAGCCGACAGCTGAGTAAGCGAGATCTGCGCATCGGAACGGCGTCCGCGCAGGTGTCTCGTGAGCCGCACGACGGCCAGTGAAAGGTCACCGGCCAGGGCACGGACGTCCGATGGCATTGTCACAGTGCAGAACTCTACGGTAAATCCGGCTGTGCTGACGGGTTTCACACGGCTACTGTTTGGGTATGGACGCCGGACCTGTCAGTCCCGAGATACCGCAACTGCCCCGATTCCTGGTCGACCCACGCCCCGTGGTGCTGGGTGGCTTCGCTCTGTGGGTCATCGCGACCGCGGTCGTGTGGATGAACGCGAGCTGGGCCGATGCCCGCCCGGTGTGCCTGATGGGGCTCGTGGTGGGCGTGCTGGGGTCGTCGATCTTCCTGTTGCAGCGGCGTTCCGCGCGGCGCGGTGACAAGGGCGCCCAGGTGGGCCTCGACACCGACTAACTCACCGCGAATTCGTCGCTGGTCCCGATAACCGGGCGAAGCGTGCCGTCGGCGCCCAGTGCGTCGGCGTAGTGCACGAATCGGTGCACGCCGGGTTCGGCCGTTGCGGGGATATCCCAGGTGAAGCGGGCGATCGAGACCGAGGCGCCCGCTGTGCGCCAGTGGAAGCGGACGTCCCATTCACCTTCGTTGGCCACCCGATCCCAGCCCGTCGCGGTCTTTCGCTGCACGTGCAGGAAGGTGTCACCGCGGCGCGGATTGTGTTTCGGATGGGCCGAGACGAACTCGACAGCCGCCTGTTCGCCGCGTCGACAGGCTGCCGGCTGGATCAGGACGTCACCGAAACCACGGCCGGGCGGGGTCGCGTCGGGCCCTGGCGCGGCGGCGAAGTTCGGTTGCAGCGCGGAGACATCGCGCGGCGCCGGACCGCGCCCGACCGGCTGACCCACGGCGAACGCCGCTGCCAGTCTGGTGAATTCCTGCACATACCCGCACAGCGTGTAGCGGCCGAACAGCGTCGAAGCGCCTTCGTACTGCTGCGAGTCGTATTCCTCGGGGGTGGTGACGTATTCGTGGTAGCTGTTCGAATAGCCCTGTAGCAGCACCTGTTCCAGCTCGACGCCGAGCGCCGCCGCCACCGCGCGGCGCACGCGCAGCCCGGCGACGATCGTGAATTCCGCGCCCGCGGCGGCCAGATATAGGTCACCGATGCGAATCAGCTGGATCGGCACCACATTCGGGACCCACGGTACGGGCGGCATCAGCCCGAGCGGGGCGAAGATCGCCTTGGGCGCCTGGGCGTCGGCGAGCCAGGCGGGGTGCGGGTGGTCGATGCCGCCGAGGAAGTCGACCATCGGATTGCGCACGCCTTCGGGGATCGGGCCGCCGGGCAGGCCGGGACCGTCCTCGACGCTGCCCGCCGCCAGCGAGACGCCCGCCGCGGCCGGGGAGGTGCGTCGCGGGGCGCCGTCGGGGGTAAAGCGGCCGTCGATCGTGAGCGTGGCGAGATCGATGTAGCAGAGCATCGAGGCGACCTCGGCCTGCTGTACGGCGGCCCGCGCCGCCGCCTCTTTCGCCGCGTGATGCTGGCGTTCGCCCAGGATCCTGGTGTTGTCGAACTCGTCGGTGGTCGGTCCGTTGCCGGGCGCGAGGCCGAGATTGGGCGACATGTCACCGGCATTGGTCTGCGCGAACGCGGCGAGGAAACCGGCGCCGTCGAGGTGGCGGACGCCGTGCTCGAGGTGCTCGGCGGCGTAGCTCGCGTAGCCCTTGTTGTCGGAGCTGATCAGGCGGTTCGCGTTGGTCATCGAGGTGTTGTGGGTGGCGAACCAGGTGAGCGCGCCGACCTGACGACCTTGTCTGGCGAACACCAACGTGGTCACCGCGGGGTCGATCGCGTCGGGGAAGACCGCGCGATCGGCGGCCGGATTGCGGTCGAAGGCCACGCGCGAGCGGTTGACACTGGCGTCGTGGAGTTCTGCGCGCCCCAGGCTGATGGCGCCCGGGGCGAAGTCCGCGTCGGCCGCCACGATCGCCTCGACGATTCCGTCGACCTCGGCGTCGAAGACCTGCTGCTGAAATCCCAGCGTCGCCAGCGTGTAGGCGTAGTCGTGCGCGGAACCGCCACAACTGGCGTGGGTGTGCGTGGAGGTGAGAACGACATTCCGCTCGGAATACCGGTCACCGAAACGGCGGGCGAGCGCGAGCAGCACCGCGCCGTGCACCGAGGCGAACACCGCGCCGTTCTCCACCGCGACGAACGCGATCCGAAATCCGCGCGCACCGATGACGAACGCACGCGCGCGTGGGCGCAGATGAATTCCCGCTGTTGTCTGTTCGAGTTGGGAGTAGCCCATCATGCCGCATTCCGCGGCCGGGCCCGTGAGATCGGCGCTACCGAGCCCGAATTCGAATCCCTCGGGATTCGCGTGGGCGACCGGCATTCCCCTCTTCGAGATGACGGGCAGTGCCGTGGCACCCAGTGCCGAGACAGTGAGCATAGTGCGGCGGGACAGGGACATCGGGCGACTCCTTCGCAACTTCCATTTCGGAGACAACCACATCAACTGGTCAAATGTCCAGGATTTTCTGGCGGACCGGCGAATTGACTGTTCGTGGCGTGAGCGCTTAACTCGCACAGTGTCCTCCCGATTGAGCGTCGAAGAACGACGAGCCCACCTGATCGAGGCAGCGATCGGTCTCGCCGAGAAAAAGGGCGTGGCGGGCGTGACCACGCGCGATGTCGCCCAAGCGGCAGGCGTCTCGCTAGGTGTGGTGCATTACTGTTTCGAAAACAAGGACGCGCTGATGACCGAGCTGGTCAAAGCGCTCTCGATGGAATTGCGCGATTCCGTCGATGCCGATGAAACGGTATGGGAAGACGCAGGAACAGGAAAAGAAGCACTTCAGAAATTGGTGCGCCGCGGTTTGGAACTGATGTGGCGCAACATCGAAGCCACTCCCGAACGGCAGTTGCTGACCTACGAGACCACCACCTACGCGCTGCGCGAGGGCGAATCGACGCCGGCCAAGCTGGCGATCGCCCGCGAGCAGTACGGGTTCAACGACAGCACCGTCGCCGATGTGATCAACCATTGCAGCGAGGCGACCGAGACGCGATGGAACACCCCGGTGGCGACGCTGAGCCGGTTCATCCTCAATGTGATCGACGGGATCGTGCTGCGGTGGCTGGTCGATGACGACAGCGAGTCCGTGCAGGTTCAGCTCGATCTGCTCGCCGAGATGGTCGCCACGCACGCGGAATAGATCAGCCGCGCGGCGCCTGTACGTGGGTCACGTCGCCCTCGCACCACCACGGGACGTGGACAGTGCCCGAGATCGCCCCGCGCAGATGCACTTCGAGGGTTTCGTGCAGCACCAGCTCGCCGGTGACATCCTGCGGCGACCACAGCTGACGCAGCACCACACCCAAAGGCTCCGCGGCCCAGGTGCTTCGGCGCCCGGTGCCGAGCACCTCGGCACTGACCTCCGCCGAGACCAGCGGAAGGTCGAGCAGGGTGGCCAACGCGTCCGCGTGTGCAGTGTCGCCGACCACGAGGCGTTCCGGCGGGACAACGAGGCCGAAGCAGGGCTGGTCGAGAACCATGGCGGTACTCGCGTCGACGACGTCGCCGGACAGTGCGCGGATCTGCTCGGGCAGATCCAGTTCGCGCGGATCGAGGACGCCGGACGCGACTGCGGCGGCCAGACGGGCATTGGTTCGGGCGATCACCTCGGGGGCAGGGGATTTCGACGGATCGGCCAGCGCGTCGAGGAGTTCCTCGGCCAGCGCGGCGGACATGATGTCCGGGCGCACGAGAACGGGGCGCAGCGCATCGAGATCGGGGCCTTCGATGCCGACAGCCGCGAATACCGGTAGAAGTCCGTCGAATTCGTCGTCGTCGGGGTGGTGGAGCCGGCCCAACGGAATGCCGTCGATCTGGGCGTGGCGGTGCAACCACCAGGCGGTGTAGCCGTCGCGATCGGCCAGCAGGGCACGGGTGCGCGGCTCGGACAGCAAGTGGCGCAGCGCTTGCGGCCAGCGGTCTTCGTCGACCAGGTCGAGATCGCGGACCGCGACGAGCTCGCGGGGGTCTTCGGAAAGGCTGTCCCACCAGGACTGTTCGGCGTCGAGGTCGTGATCGGGGCCGACCGGTTCCGGATCGGTGAGCACCGCGAAACCCCAGCCGACACCGATCGCGCGCAAGGCCTGCTCGCCGTACTCGGCGACGGCGGCGTCGGCGACGGTGCCGAAGGGGGCGTCGGATGCCAGGACCTCGGCGAGCGGGGCGCCGGGCAGCAGCAGTTCGTCGGCGGGGCTCAGCTCGCCTGTTTCGTCGGGCAATTCGAGTAGGCCGAGCCAGTCGGGCAGCGAGCCGTGGGAGGCGAAGGGAGCCAGCTGGAGCACCGCGGCGACCGTGTCCGGGTCGGCCGGATCCTGCTCGAGCAGATCGCGCAGGGCCGGATCGGTGAGCAGGTCATCCGAACTCGCGCTGCGGGCCCCCAGCCGACCGAGCAGCGGGTGCGTGGCGTCCGGGTGCACCAGGCGCGCCCAGTGCACCGGCACGGCCACCGTGAGCTGATCATCGAGCACCACGGTCCGCGGACCGGTGACCAGCCGCCCGTCGGTCAGCGGCACGGCCAGCGCGCCGAATTCCTCGGCGGTCCTGGTGTCGACGACGAACGGTTCCAGGGCGGCGTAGAACCGCCGCCACCACCGTGGTTCACGTTCCAGTCCGCTCGTCCGCTCGGCCACCGCGGCCGGTCCGAGCCGATGGACATCGAGCACCGCCAGCTTGTCCTGACCGGCACGGCCGGACAGCTCCGGAATCACCAGCGGTCCGGTGATCTCGGCGAGGATCGCGGCCAATTCCGGTGTGAGATCGGGAAATACGCTCGCGCGGGTCGGTGTGCTGCACGGCGAGTCCGCTGCGGCCGGTTCGTAGGTGGGCTCTTCCGGGGCGAAAGGATCGCTGTGCGGTGCGGATTCGCCCGAGGCGAGAGGGGATCCATCGCCGCCGGTCGCTTCGGCATCGTCGGATGCGAAGAGAGCCGCCAGATCCAGCAGGTCATCCGAAGCCGACGCGCCGCGCCCTGATCGTGTCGTGATGTCACGGCCGGGTGTGCCTGGTTCGTCCGACGCGAAGAGGTCCCCGAGGTCGGGAGCGCTGTTCTGCCCGGCATCGTCGGTTCCGAAGTGTCCTGGCGGGTGGCGATTCTCAGATGAAGTCGGCGAGCCGGGCTCCGGGAAGTCCGACGGATCGGCTGTGGCCTGCTCGCGCGTGGCGCACACCGGGAGCCAAGGGTTGGTACGAAGCTCGGCGATCACGGCTTCGCGGAGGATCGCGTCCGCTTCGCTGCGGGCGAAGCCGGGCGTGGGGACCAGGACGAGACGGTCCCGGGGTGGGAGCGCGCGGGCGAAATCCGCGTATCCGGAGGCCAATTCGGTGATGCGGGCGCCGGGAAGGAGGCGGCGGCGGTCGGGCTGCATCGGGATATCGGCGACCAGGATCGCGGGGAGAGAGAGTTCCTCGTCGGATCGAGTCGGGGCGCGCAGGACATCCGGGGCAGTCGCGACGGGACGACCGTGACGGAGTGGGAGTAGCCAGCGGGCTCGGGGAGTGCGGTACTGCCACCACACTCGGCGCGCGCCGGACGGGAGGGTGATCGTCAGCTGGGAGAGGGTGCCGGGGCGGTCGGCGTGGGACACGTTGGCGTCGAGCTCGCGTGGGGCGTCACGTCCGTCGGCTGCGGCTGCGGCTGCGGCGTCCGCGGCCGCGGCTGTGGCTGTGGGGGTCGCGTCGACGGCAGCGGCGGAGGCGTCTGCGGCCGCGGCTGTGGCGGTCGCGTCGACGGCAGCGGCAGCGGCAGCGGCAGCGGCGGAGGCGTCTGCGGCCGCGGCTGTGGCGGTCGCGTCGACGGCAGCGGCAGCGGCAGCGGCGGCTGCGGCCGCAGCGGGGGCGGTCGC